>SCRF01000005.1 GCA_004322005.1 Rhodanobacter sp.
GTGCCGGAAATCGGGGTTAGTCGGGACTCCCTTATGCATCGGCTTAACCTCGTGGCATGCAAGCTGGAAGGTACGCCAAGGCGGTGGTGCCTCGCCGGCCCCGGCTTCGCCGCGAGGCATGGTGCAGCGGCACCGCTGCATCGTCGACGTTGCACCCCCACCATCAGAGAGTGACCCATGGCGATACCCCGTTCGGATGCACTGGTTTTTTTCGGCGCCACCGGCGACCTGGCTTTCAAGAAGATCTTTCCCGCGCTGCAGGCGATGATGCTGCGCGACGGGCTGGATCTGCCGATCATCGGCGTGGCGCACTCCGGCTGGACGCTGAAGCAGCTGCGCCGGCGCGCGCAGGACAGCCTGGTGCAGGCGGCGAAGGAGCAGGGCGGCAAGTTCGACCAGGCGGCGTTCGCGAAGCTTGCGGCGCGGCTGCAGTATGTCGACGGCGACTACAACGATCCGGCCACGTTCGCCGCGCTGAAGCAGGCGCTGGGCAAGGCGAAGCGGCCGCTGCACTATCTGGCGATTCCGCCCAGCCTGTTCGGCACCGTGGTCAAGGGGCTGCAGCAGGCTGGCTGCGCCAGCGACGCGCGGGTGGTGGTGGAGAAGCCGTTCGGTCGCGACCTGGCCTCGGCGCGGCAACTCAACCGCATCCTGCGTTCTGCGTTCGAGGAGGACGCGATCTTCCGCATCGATCACTTCCTCGGCAAGGAGGCGATCATGAACATTCTGTATTTCCGCTTCGCCAATGCGTTCCTGGAGCCGATCTGGAACCGCAACTGCGTGGCCAGCGTGCAGATCACGCTGGCCGAGCAATTCGGCGTGAAGGGCCGCGGTGCGTTTTACGAAACCGCCGGCTGCCTGCGCGACGTGATCCAGAACCACCTGCTGCAGATCGTGGCCCTGCTGGCGATGGAGCCGCCGGCCTACCAGGGCTTTGGCGCCGTGCACAGCGAAAAGGCCAAGGTGTTCCAGGCGATGCGCCCGCTGCGGCCGGACGACATGGTGCGCGGCCAGTACGCCGGCTACCGCAGGGAGCCGGGCGTGGCCAGGGGCTCCGACGTGGAGACCTTTTGTGCGGTGAAGCTGTTCATCGACTCGTGGCGCTGGGCCGGCGTGCCGTGGTACCTGCGTTCGGGCAAATGCCTGCCGGAAACCGCGGCGGAGATTCTGGTGGAGCTGAAGCCGCCGCCGCAGAAGCTGTTCGACGATGCGGCGGTCAAGGGCGAGCGCGCCAACTACCTGCGCTTCCGGTTGTCCCCCGACACCGCCGTCGCGCTCGCCGCGCGGGTCAAGCGCGCCGGCAAGGAATTCGTCGGCGATCAGCGCGAGCTGTACCTGATGGAAGAACAGCTGGGCGAGAACTCGCCCTACGAGCGGCTGCTGGGCGACGCGATGGCGGGTGACGGCGCGCTGTTCACCCGTGAAGCCGCGGTCGAGGCGGCGTGGGTGGTGGTCGATCCGGTACTGGAAAACCACCCCGGGGCGCTGCCCTACAAGCCCGGCAGCTGGGGGCCGAAACAGGCCGATGCGCTGATTGCCGCAGACGGCGGCTGGCACAACCCGGTGCTGGGCCGGAACAAGCCATGCTGACGCCGGACGCGGTCGTGTTCCTGCTCGATGTCGACAACACCCTGCTCGACAACGACCGCTTCGCCGACGATCTGGGCGCGCAACTGGAGCAGTCGTTCGGCCACACCGAACGCGAACGCTACTGGGCGATCTACGCCGGGCTGCGCGACGCGAACGGTTATGCGGATTACCTGGGCGCGCTGCAGCTTTTCCGCGAGGGCCTGGACAGCCATCCGGCGCTGCTGCAGATGTCGGCGTACCTGCTCGAATATCCGTTTGCCGAACGGCTGTACCCGCATGCGCTGGAGGCGATCGCGCATCTGCGCACGCTGGGTCGGCCGGTGATCCTGTCCGATGGCGACGTGGTGTTCCAGCCGCGCAAGATCCAGCGCAGCGGCCTGTGGGACGCGCTCCATGGCGAGGTGCTGATCTACCTGCACAAGCAGCGCATGCTGGCGGCGATGCAGCAGCGCTTTGCGGCTGCACATTACGTGATGATCGACGACAAGCCGCAACTGCTCGCCGAGATGAAGCAGCGCCTTGGCGACCGGCTGACCACGGTGTTCGTGCGGCAGGGCCATTACGCCGCCGCGGCCCCGGCCGACCTCGACCCGTTGCCGGATCTCGTCATCGCGTGCATCGGCGACCTGCGCCGGCGTAAGCTTGGCGATTTCCTGCCGGCGGCGCATACCATCGGCGCTCCGGCGTATTGAACCGGGCCCGCCGCCGATCGATCCCGCAACAAAACCAGTATCGGAACCCGTGATGGAGCAAGCATGAAAGCGACCCGACAATTGCACGATCTCGGCCAGAGCCTGTGGCTGGACAACATCACCCGCAGCCTGCTCGACGACGGCACGCTGGCGCGTTACATCGCCGAGGATTCGATCACCGGACTGACCTCCAACCCGAGCATCTTCGATGCCGCGATCGGCGGCGGCGACGCCTACGACGCGGCGATCCATGCCAAGACGCTGGCCGGTCTGGCCGGCGAGCAGTTGTTCATCGAACTGGCGCTGGAAGACCTGCGCCGCGCCGCCGACCTGTTCCGGCCGGTGTTCGACGCCAGCGGCCACGTCGATGGCTGGGTCTCGATGGAAGTCTCGCCGCTGCTGGCCGCGGACAGCGCCGGCTCGATCGCCGCCGCGCGGCAGATCCACGCCCAGGCCGATCGCGACAACCTGTTCGTGAAGATTCCCGGCACGCCCGAAGGCATCCCGGCGATCGAGGAAGCGATCTTTCTCGGCATCCCGATCAACGTGACCCTGCTGTTTTCCCGTGCGCACTACCAGGCGGCCGCCGAAGCCTACATGCGCGGCATCGAGCGGCGTCTCGCCGCGGGACTCGATCCCGGCGTGGGCTCGGTCGCCTCGCTGTTCATCAGCCGCTGGGACGTGGCCAGCAACGGCAGGCTGCCCGAACCTTTGCACAACCAGCTCGGCATCGCGGTGGCGCGGCAGACCTATCGCGCCTATCGCGAACTGCTGGCCTCGCCGCGCTGGCAGAAACTCGCTGCCGCCGGCGCACAACCGCAGCGCCTGCTTTGGGCCAGCACCGGCACCAAGGACCCGTCCGCTTCCGATACCTTGTACGTCGGCACGCTGGCCGCACCGGACACCATCAACACCATGCCGGAAAAAACCCTGCTCGCATTCGCCGACCACGGCCAGCTCGACGGCGTGATGGCGATCGACGGCGGCGACGCCGAGGCGGTGCTGGCGCAGCTCGGCCGGCACGGCGTGGATGCCGATGTGCTGGCAGCCAGTTTGCAGCACGACGGCGCGCAGGCGTTCGTCAAGTCATGGCAGCAACTGTTGCAGCGGATCGCCGACAAGGCCGGTACGCTCGACCGGCAATCACAGGACTCGATCGCCCCATGAATCAAGCCGACCTCACCCTGCGCCCGCAGTGGCAGGCGCTGCATCAGCACTTCGCGCAGATCGGCACGCAGCACTTGCGCGAACTGTTCGCGGCCGACCCGCACCGCGGCGAGCAGCTGACCGCCGAAGGCGTCGGCCTGTATCTGGATTACTCCAAGCAGCGCGTGAATGCCCAAACCCTGCGCCTGCTGTGCGAGCTGGCCGAAGCCTGCGACCTGCCGCGGCGCACCGAGGCGATGTTCCGCGGCGAGAAGATCAACACCACCGAGAACCGCGCGGTGCTGCATGTGGCGCTGCGCGCGCCGGTCGGCGAGTCGATCCTGGTCGACGACCATGACGTGGTGCCCGACGTGCATGCCGTGCTCGAGCGCATGGCCGCGTTCGCCGGACAGGTGCGCAGCGGCGCGTGGCGCGGGCATACCGGCAAGCCGATCCGCAACGTGATCAGCATCGGCATCGGCGGCTCGGACCTGGGGCCGGTGATGGCCTACGAGGCGTTGCGCGACTACAGCCGGCGCGAGATGACGTTCCGCTTCGTGTCGAACGTCGACGGCAGCGATTTCGTCGAAGCCACGCGCGACCTGGACGCGGCCGAAACGCTGTTCATCGTCTGCTCCAAGACGTTCACCACGCTGGAAACGCTGAGCAACGCGCATGCCGCGCGTGCCTGGTGCCTGCGCGCGCTCGGCGACGACAAGGCCATCGCAAAACACTTCGTCGCGGTCTCCACCAACGCCGCCGAAGTGGCGAAGTTCGGCATCGACACCGCGCACATGTTCGGCTTCTGGGACTGGGTCGGCGGGCGCTACTCGATGGGATCGGCGATCGGCCTGTCGACCATGCTGGCGATCGGCGCGGATCGTTTCCGCGAGATGCTGGCCGGCTTCCACGCGATGGACGAGCACTTCCGGCACACCCCGCTGGAACGCAACCTGCCGGTGCTGATGGGCCTGCTGGGCATCTGGAACAGCAACTTCCTCGACGCGGCCACGGTCGCGGTGCTGCCGTACGAGCAGTACCTGAAGCGCTTCCCGGCGTATCTGCAGCAGCTGACGATGGAGAGCAACGGCAAGCAGGTGACGCTCGACGGCGCCGAAGTGGATTACGCCACCGGACCGATCTACTGGGGCGAACCGGGCACCAACGGGCAGCATTCGTTCTATCAGCTGATCCACCAGGGCACGCGCATCGTGCCATGCGACTTCATCGGCTTCGGCCAGCCGCTGCATCCGCTGGCCGCGCAGCATGCCCATGAACAGCCGGCCAATGGACGGCCGGGCGGCGACCAGCACGACCTGCTGATCGCCAACCTGATCGCCCAGGGCGAGGCGCTGGCGTTCGGCAAGACCGCCCAGGAGGTGCGCGACGAAGGCACGCCGGAGGCCCTGGTGGCGCACCGCACGTTCGCCGGCAACCGGCCCAGCACGACGATCCTGGCCGCACGCCTGACGCCGCATGTGCTGGGCGCGCTGATCGCGCTGTACGAGCACAGCGTGTTCGTGCAGGGCGTGATCTGGGACATCGACTCGTTCGACCAGTGGGGCGTGGAGCTGGGCAAGCAGCTGGCGCAGGCCACCATCGCCGAGCTGACCGCGGCGGCCGAGCCGTCACTGCACCACGACAGCTCGACCAACATGCTGATCCGCCGCTACCGCCAGCTACGCGACGGCAAGCCGCCGGCGGCATCGTGACGTCGCGGTAGGAGCCCGCTCGCGGGCGATGCTCTTGTTCTGAACCTCAAAAGAAAGAGCATCGCCCGCGAGCGGGCTCCTACACCGGCAGCAAGTCCGTCAACGAATTTCCAGCAAAGGTTTCCCGAGAGCACATGAGCCAGCAGATCAGTCCACTCGCCGGCAAGCCGGCACCGAAGTCGATCCTGGTCGACATTCCGCAACTGCTGGCCGCCTACGTCGACCTGAAGCCCGACCCCGGCGTACCGGCGCAGCGCGTGGCGTTCGGCACCTCCGGCCATCGCGGCAGCTCGTTCGAGCGCAGCTTCAATCAGGCGCACATCCTGGCGATCAGCCAGGCGATCTGCGAGTACCGCAAGGCCAAAGGCATCGACGGCCCGCTGTTCATGGGTTTCGATACCCACGCGCTGTCGCAGCCGGCGTTCGAGAACGCGCTGGAGGTGCTGGCCGCCAACGGCGTCGAGACGATGATCGCGACCAGCGATGAGTTCACCCCGACCCCGGCGATCTCGCACGCGATCCTGGTCTACAACCGTGGCCGCAAGAGCGGACTGGCCGACGGCATCGTGATCACGCCCTCGCACAACCCGCCGGACAACGGCGGCTTCAAGTACAACCCGCCCAACGGCGGCCCGGCCGACACCGACATCACCAACTGGGTGCAACAGCGCGCCAACGCGCTGCTCGAAGCCGGCCTGAAGGGCGTCAAGCGCATTCCGTTCGCGCAGGCACGCGCGGCTGCCACCACGCACGAGCACGACTACCGCAACCACTACGTCGCCGACCTGGCCAGCGTCATCGACTTCGACATCATCCGCAGCGCCGGCGTGCACATGGGCGTGGATCCGCTGGGCGGCGCCGGCGTGCATTACTGGGCGCCGATCGCCGAGCGCTACAAGCTCGACCTCACCGTGGTCAGCGCCGTGGTCGATCCGCAGTTCGCCTTCATGAGCGTGGACTGGGACGGCA
>SCRF01000050.1 GCA_004322005.1 Rhodanobacter sp.
CGGTGCCGACATCCGCCGCGGCAAGAATCGAGCGGTACACCGAGGAAATCGCCGCCAGGCTGGCGTAACCGTAGCTGTTGAGGCCGCGTGAATAGGTGTAATCGTAGTTGAGGTCGAGCCTGACGCGCGGCGAAAAGGCGTGGTTGAAATGCGCGCCTGCGTTGACGTCGCGCTCGGTGTCCGTCGCCGTCCAGAAGTTGGCGGACGGGAACAGCGGGCCGCCGAAAGCCATATTGGCCTGATCCGGCGAGGAATAGAGCAGGGCCTCGTTGTCGTTGACGTTGCCCTGCTTGAGCCGGCTCGATGCGATACCCGCATAGATGCTCATCGCGGTTGCCGCCGCCGGTTGCCAGTCCCAGGAGACGTCGGCACCGGTCGCGCTGAGGGACTGCCGCCCGATATCCGCACCGTAGTGGTTGCGATTGCCGTACAGCGTGGTGGAGAGGGTGGCCGTGGTTCCCAGCGGTACGGTCAGAAGCGCCTTGAGCTTGCTCGCGTTGAGGTTGCTCATGTCGTACTTGTGCATCTGGGCGACGGTAAATGCGGCATAGCCAATCGCAGCGGGTACGTATCCCGGCAGGGATGGCGAATACCAGGCGAGGTACGGATTGGGGTTGTAGGGGCCACCCGTGCGCTTCTGGTATTCGTAGCTGAAACGCAAGGTCGCGCCGCCGAAGGCCCGGGTATCCCAGCTCAGTTTGAGGTGCTGGTCGTTGACATAGTTGCGTTCGCGATGGTGCGGCGTCTGATGGTCGAGCTGGTAGCTGGCGCTCAGCGTGCTGTACCGGCCGAGGCGGTAGCTGCCGCCCAGCTCCGTCTTGCGGTCGTCATAGCTGAACGGCGCGCTGCCGATCTGCGCGAAATTCGACTGGTAAAGGGGGTTGCCCGGCTGGAACAGCTCGGTCAGTCCGGTGGCGAGCGACTCCGCGCCGTTCTCGGGAACGTAGCCGTACTGCCCGGTCAGCGGGTTGTACGAGGTGTACCGCGTCATGTTGTTTTCGTCGTACTGGCGCAGATTGGCGTACCAGCTGAGCTTCGCGGTGGGCTGGAAATCCACGCGCAGGTTGAGCAGCCCGGTATCGATGCGCGCATCGCCGTTCTGCCGGGACAGCGCCGCGGTGGTGTTCCAGTTCGCGCAGGCAATGCCGGTCGTGCCGATGAACTGTCCGCTCGGGCAATACAGCGGACTGAGCGGTGCCTGCAGTGCATCGTTCTGCCGCATGCTGCCGTAGGCCGCAGAGGCGGAGAACTGGCCGCGCCAGAGCTTCAGCGGGTGCGAGGCCTCCAGGCGCACGTTGTAATAGTTGTTGTCCGGCTCCAGCGACCAGGTACCACCGGTGATCACCGACGTGTAGCCCGGCGCCACGGAAAAAGGCACCGCATAATTCAAGGTGCTCTTGTGGTCGCGGAAGAACGAGCCGGTCATGCTGAAGTTGAACAGCCAGCCCGACGCGCCGCCCTTGTTGCGCAGGCCGAGGTTGACGTCGGTGGTCGTGAAGTCGACCGGCCGCACCGTCGCGTACTGGCCGTCGAACGTGCCCGGTATGCTCGGCGTGCCCGGGCCGCCGGGTCCCGCGGCAACGAAGGGATAAGTCAGGTACATCGGGCCGCCCCAGTCGCGCTTGCCCCGGCGCTGCTCGCTGGTCACGCCGGCGTAGCCGATCCAGTTCCCGAGCACGGTACCTTCCCAGCTGATGCCCCCGCTCTGGCGCGTGACCGACAAGGTTCGGCGCGGCCGGTTCGCCTCCACTGCCTGCACCTGTGTCGGCGTGCTGCCGGTGGCGAGACCGGCGGGCAGGGTCAGGTTGGTGGAGCCCGCGCCATGCCATAGCGGATAGGCCGACGTGCTCAGGGTATGCGGGATATCCCGGTAAAACGCCTCGACGCGGTAGCTGCCGTAGCGGCCGGTGCGCAGGCGGTAGTACTGATCATGGTCGCTGATCCGGCTGCCGCGAAACTCGACGTACTGGCCGGTCTTCGGCTTGGCGGCGGAGAACGCGAGCATGCCCAGCGCTGCGCCGTCCTTCCAGTCCGAGTACCTGCGGAAGAATTCGTCGTTGCGGTCGCCGCTGGTGTGGGTGTAGCCGAATTCGGCCAGCCCGGTATAGATCCAGTCGCTGCTGCCGAGCCTGGGCTCGCCGGGTATCTGCCGGGGATAGGGGTAGAGCACGCCGGTCGGTGTGCGCAACTGCCCGGCATGCAGGTAGGACATGCCCACCGGATCGGGCGCGGCGAACGCGCCCCAGCCGGTGGGATCGAGGCTGTTGCCGTACTGCATGTCGCCGACGCGCCCGGTATCGCTGGAGTCGCTCTGCGCCAGCGCCGGCGCGGGGCCGCTCAGGCCAAGCGCCAGGCCAAGCAATGCGGTCAGAGGTTTACGTTTCAGCATCTCTGCACCCTCATCTGTCCGCCTCCGCCTGAAGCCCCTTCACTGGTGGAACTTGGCGCCGTTGGGGTTGTTCGAGCCGTGGATGTTGCTATGGCAGTTCAGGCACCCGCGCCCCATCACGCGCTCGTCCGGCACCAGAGCGCTGCGCAGGCTCTGGCGCGTCAGCAGATCGTTGGGGTGGCCAGTGCCGGTGTGGCACTGCTGGCACAGCATCGGCACCGGCAGCGCCAGCAGGTTTTCCTGATTCGAACCATGCGGGGTGTGGCAATTGAGGCAGTTCTCGCGCACCGGCGCATGTTCGAAGATGAACGGGCCGCGCTTCTCGGCGTGGCAGGTGTAGCAGGTCTCGTTGACGGTGTCGGTCTTCAGCAGCGGCTGCGTGATGGTGCCGTGCGGGTTATGGCAGTCGACGCAGGAGATCTGCCCTTCCGGCAGCGGCATGTGCGAGCGGCGGTTGAACTGGGCGCGGATGTCCTGGTGGCAGGTCGCGCACACCTCGTTGACGGAGCTTTTGGCCAGCACGCCTTCGGCCGACAGCCGCGCCATCGGGTTGTGGCAGTCGCTGCACGACAGGCCGCGCGTCTGGTGCACCGAACCGAGCCAGTGCTGGCGCGCGCCGCCGGCGTGGCAGCTCAGGCAGGTGCGCGTCTGGGTGCCGATCGGGGTTTTGGAGTCGTGCGTGAAGGCGATGATCAGGCCGGGCGCGGCGGGGTTCTTTGCGTGCTCCGAACCGGGGCCATGACAGGCCTCGCAGGCGGCCTGCGGCCCGGTGTTGGCGCTGCCCGCGCGGAACCAGGCAACGTGCAGGCTATGCGAGGCCTGGATGTTTTCCAGCGCATGGCAGGCGACGCAGCTCTTCGCGCCGATCGGGTCGGCGTCCGGCGCCAGCGGGTTGTTCGGGATCGCGGCCGCGTCGAACGGCGTGGCGGGGCCGCCGTCGAACGCATGCGCGGGCATGTCGCGCCGCGCCGCCGCGGCGGCGCCCATGTCGGTGGGCGGCAGCATGCGTGCGATGTCGCTTTGCCGCAGACGGCTGGACGGCTGGTGTACGGCGGCGTCCGGAGTGGCCGTTGCGTCGCGCTGCCGCGCCTGCGTGCCAGGCGACCACAGCAGCACGCCGCCAAGGCCCGTGATCAGGGCCAGCAGCGCTGACAGTGACAGCGGCATCACGCGCATGGCTCGGGCAGGCTCCTCGTCATCCAGTCAGTCCCCATGCATATCCCATGGCTTGCTTCATGCCCACAGATAAGACTCGCGTGCATGGCTGAATGAAGCTACGTAAAGCCTGTGTGCCGGTTGGGCCATGAAAGGTTGCCCTGGGAGCCTGTCGGACATGTCTGGAGACCGGCGGCTCCGAATGGCACTTACTTAAGTGCCATTCCCGGCGGTTCCCGATGTCGAAGCAACCTTTCGACGGGCACGCGGCACCCAAGAGGGTCAGTCGTCTTCTAGGGGCGTGGACTGGGACTATGGAAATCCAAAGGATCCAGTTGCAGAAACATGGCGACAGTCGCGGCATGCTCATCGCGTTGGAACAGGACAGAAACGTGCCGTTCCCGATCCGGCGCGTCTATTACTTGTTCGCCACCAAGGACGACGTGCATCGGGGCCGACATGCCCATCGCCATCTCAACCAGCTGGCCGTGGCCGTACGTGGCGCGGTCACCTTCCTGCTCGACGATGGCAGCGGACCGGTGGAGGTCGTGCTCGACGACCCCGCGTGCGGTCTGTTGCTCGGCAGCATGGTGTGGCGGGAGTTGTACGACTTCAGCGACGACTGCGTGCTGATGGTGCTGGCCGACCAGCCCTACGACCGCGACGACTACATCACCGACTATGCCGATTTCCTGCGCGAGGTCCAGGGCTCGACGTACCTGCAGGATGTGGCGCATGCCTAGCAGCCTAGTCCTCATCGGAGCGGGCGAGTTCGCGCAGATCGCCTGCGAGTATTTCGACCACGACAGCGGTTACGACGTGGTCGCCTTCAGTGTCGAGCGCGACCACCTCGTCGAGCGCAGCCTGGCCAATCGTCCCGTGGTGGCCTACGAGACGCTGGAAGCGCACTACCGGCCGGACGAGGTCGAACTGTTCGTCGCCATTCCGGCCAGCCAGCTCAACCGGCTGCGCACGCGCTTCTACCAGGATGCCAAGCGCAGGGGCTACCGCTTCGCCACCTACGTCAGTTCGCGCGCCTTCGTCTGGCGCAACGCCGAGATCGGCGAGAACAGCTTCATCTTCGAAGGCAACGTCATCCAGCCGTTCGTCCGCGTCGGCAACAACTGCATTCTCTGGAGCGGCAACCACGTCGGGCACCGCACGGTGCTTGAGGACAACGTGTTCATCGCCTCGCACGCGGTGGTATCGGGGTACTGCGAGATCGGCGCGGGCAGCTTTGTCGGGGTCAACGCCACCTTCAACGACCACGTGAAAGTCGCGCCCGACAATGTGATCGGCGCCGGCGCGCTGGTCACGCGCGATACCGAGCCTGGCCGGATCTACGTCGGCTCGCCGGCGCACGCGGTACCCGGCCGTAGCAGCCTCGACGTGAAGCTCTAGAACGCGCATGTCCGGGTGGATCAAGAAAGGGCTGGTGTTCGAGACCGCACGGCACGGCGTCGGCGGCTGGATGAACTACGCGGCCCTCACGCCGACCCCGTATCGGCTCGACGACGAGCGCATACGCGTCTACGCGGGATTCCGCGACGCCGACGGCGTCAGCCGCATCGGCTACGTCGACGTGCGGGCCGACAATCCTTCGGCGATCGTGCGGGTCAGCGCCGAACCGGTGCTCGACACAGGACGCGACGGCTGCTTCGACGACCATGGGGTGATCCTGGGCGACGTCGTCGACACACCCGATGGCCTGCATATGTTCTACGTCGGCTTCCAGCGCGTGGCCAAGGCCAAGTTCCTGGCCTTCACCGGCCTGGCCGTCTCGCACGATGGCGGCGAGCATTTTTGGCGCGCACAGGAAACCCCCATCCTGGATCGCGCGCCCGGCCGCAGCATGATCGGCGCGGTGCATTCGGTCATGCGCGAAAACGGCCGCTGGCGTATCTGGTACGCCAGCGGTGACGACTGGCAAACCATCGGCGGCCAGCCCTTTCCGCGCTACCACATCCGCCATGCGGAAACGGACGATCTCCGCGCGATACCGCGCGAGGACCAGGTCTGCCTGCGCCCCCGCGGCAGCGAATACCGCATCGGCCGGCCGCGCGTGTACCGGCTCGGCGGCAGGTACGTCATGTACTTCACGCGCGGCAACGTTACCGGCGAATACTTCCCCGGCGTCGCCTACAGCGATGACGGCATCGCCTGGGAGCGCCGCGACGAGGCGCTCGGAATCGCGTTGTCCGGCGCCGGCTGGGATTCGCGGGCGATCTGCTATCCCGCGTTGATTCCCCAGCGCGACAAGCTGCTGATGTTCTACAACGGCAACGACATGGGACGCGACGGATTCGGCGTGGCCGAGACGGGCCGCGCGCGCTTCGATGGTGGCGCAGATGCTCATGGTTAGGGCCTACGCGCGAGCCGATGCGAATGCCTGGGATGCCGTGGTCGAGCGTTCCAGGAACGGCAACCTGCTGCATCGGCGCGGCTACATGGATTACCACGCCGAGCGCTTCGTCGACCGCTCGCTGGTGGTCGAGCGCAACGGCAACGCGGTGGCGGTTTTCCCGGCGAACATCCAGGCCGGCCAAGTGGTAAGCCACGGCGGTCTCACCTATGCCGGGCTCATCACGACCCACGACTTGCGCGCCGAACCGACGCTTGCCGTGTTCGAGCAGATCGGCAACCACTATCGCCTGCTGGGCGTGCAGCACGTCATCTACAAGGCGGTGCCGCATGTGTTCCACGCCTATCCCGCCGAAGAGGATCTGTACGCCTTGCAGCGGCTGGGAGCGAGGCTTGCGCGCCGCGATATCTCCTCGGTGATCCCGCTGCAGGAGAGGTTCCGGTTCACGCCGGGGCGCCGGCGCGCCGTCGCCAAGGCACGCAAGGCGGGCATCCGCTTGCAGGCCGGTGCCGATCCGCAAGCCTTTCACGCCCTGCTTTCGCAGGTGCTGAGCAAACACGGTAGCGTGCCAACCCACAGCCTGCCGGAATTGCGCCTGCTGCAATCGCGCTATCCCGAGCAGATCGTGCTGCACGAGGCGCGCCGCGGCGATGCCTTGCTGGCGGGCGTTGTCGTCTACGATTTCGGCCGGGTCGTACACACCCAGTACCTGGCCGCGTCGGAGGAAGGCCGGCGCCTGGATGCGCTCAGTCTCCTGCTGGCGGAGCTCATCGGCACGGTCTACGCGAAAAGGCACTATTTCAGCTTCGGCATCTCGAGCGAACAGGAAGGCCGGGTGCTCAACGAGGGCCTGATCGCGCAGAAGGAATACTTCGGCGCACGCGCCGTCGTGCACGACGTCTACGAGTGGCCGCTGTAATGGACGCCGCCGTGATGAAAGCCGCCCCAATGAAAGCCGCACTGATCGAGGTCCCGTTCCTCGACGCCCGGGCGATCAACGCGCGCTACGCCGGCGAGCTGACGGCGGCCGCCGCCCGGGTCATCGATTCGGGCAGCTACGTGCTCGGCGAGGAGCTCGCGGCCTTCGAACGCGAGTTCGCCGCCTATTGCGGCGTGCGCCATGCCGTCGGGGTGGGCAGTGGCCTGGACGCGCTCGCGCTGATCCTGCGCGGTTACAGGGAGCTCGGTGCCATCGACGAGGGCGACGAGATCATCGTGCCCGGCAATACCTTCATCGCCACCTTCCTGGCGATTACCGCCAATCGGCTGGTGCCGGTTCCGGTGGAGCCCGACCCGGCCAGCTTCAACATCGACCCTGTCTGCGTGGAGGCTGCGATCGGGCCACGCACGCGCGCGATCATGGCGGTGCACCTGTATGGCCAGCTGGCCGACATGCCCGCATTGGCGGCGCTGGCCCGGCGGCACCGCTTGCTGTTGATCGAGGACGCGGCGCAGGCGCATGGCGCGATGCGCGATGGACGCAAGGCCGGCGCGTTCGGCGACGCGGCGGCGTTCAGCTTCTTCCCCGCCAAGAACCTCGGCGCGCTGGGCGATGGCGGCGCGGTGGCGACCGACGACGCGGTGCTGGCCAGGCGCGTCGCGGCGCTGCGCAACTACGGCTCGGAAGAAAAGTATCGCCACCTTTTCCAGGGCTTCAACTCGCGCCTCGACGAGATGCAGGCCGCCATGCTGCGGGTGAAGCTGCCGTATCTCGATGCCGATATCGCCTGGCGCCGCCGCCTGGCGCTGCGCTACCGCAAGCGCATCCGCCATCCGCACATCCAGTTGCCGGCGGTGGCGGCGGAAGAGCGGCACGCCTGGCATCTGTTCGTGGTCCGCTGCCCGTGCCGCGATGCCCTGCAGCGGCATCTGCTGGCGCGAGGCATCCACAGCCAGGTGCACTACCCGGTGCCACCGCACCGGCAACCGGCGTATGCCAGCTTGCGCAACGCCAAGCTGCCGCTGACGGAGCGCTTGCACGATGAAGTGCTGAGCCTGCCGATCGGACCGACCTTGCGCGACGAGGATGCCGATCGCGTCATCGAAGCCTGCCAGACGTTCGCGGGTGCGGCATGAACATCGTACGCAGCAGCGCCTACACAGCGACGGCAACCGCGGCGCGGTTGCTGGCCGGGCTGGTCGCGGTCAAGCTGGTGGCCTGGTTCGCCGGACCCGAAGGCGTCGGCAAGCTGGGCCAGTTCATGAGCCTGATGTCGCTGCTGGCGGTGCTGGCCGGCGGCGGCATCAGCGCCGGCATCGTCAAGTACGTCGCCGAATACCGCAACGACCCGCAGCGGTTGTCGCGGCTCCTGTCCGCGGCGCTTTTCTACGCGTTCTGCGCCTCCTGCCTGATGGGATGCACCGCGCTTCTTCTCAGCCGGCAGATCGCCCTGTGGCTGCTGGGCGACCCCCGATACGAAGGCCTGATCCGCGTGCTTGCCGTTGCCCAGCTTGGCATTGCGCTGGTCAACTACATGCTCGCCGTGATCAACGGCTTCATGGATGTGCGCCGGCTCGCTTTCATCCAGGTGCTGGGTTCGGTGGTCGGCACCGTGATGATGGTCTGGCTGTCGCGCTGGCTGCACTTGTATGGCGCCCTGCTGGCGCTGGTCGTCAGCCAGGTGCTGTGGCTTGCGGTCGGCTTGCCGGCGTGGTGGCGCAGCTCGTACTTCCGGCGCGGCATGCTGCGGATGCGCTTCGACCCGGAGATGACCTCGCTGCTGGCGGCTTTTTCGGTGATGACGCTCACCTCCGCCGTGCTGCCGCCGCTGGTCAACATCGTGGTCCGCGATCATCTGGCGGCACAGTTCGACTGGGAGCGGGTCGGCTACTGGCAGGCGGTGAGCAAGGTGTCCGACGCCTACCTGCTGTTCCTGACCACCGCCATCAACATCCACTACCTGCCCAAGCTGGCTTCCATCCACGGGCGCACAGCGCTGGCGCTGGAGCTGCGCAATGCCTTTCGTTACCTGTTGCCCGCAGTGGTCGCCCTGGCGGCGCTCGTCTATGTGTCGAGAGACTGGGTGACGCGCCTGCTGTTCAGCGCGGACTTCGCCTCCGCCAATGCCTTGTACGCGCCGCAGCTGGTCGGCGACGTGATCAAGATCGCCGCCTTCATCCTCTCCTACCTGATGCTGGCCAAGGCCATGACACGGCTGTTCGTGATCTCCGAATGCGTGTTCGCGGTCACCTACCTGGAGCTGGTCTATGCGTTCACCGCGCACTTCGGCCTGGTCGGCGCGATGTATGCCTTCACGACCAACTACCTGCTGTACCTCGCGTTCAACGTGCTGGTCGTCCGGCGTTACCTGGAGAGCTGCGAGGATGGCTGAGCAGGCGAGAATGGCTGAGCAGGCGAGAATGGCTGAGCAGGCGAGAATGGCTGAGCAGGCGCCGACGGACGCGCTGGCGATGCCGCTGGTATCCGTGCTGATACCCGCGTTCAACCATGAGCGCTTCGTGCAGCGCTGCCTGGACAGCGTGTTGGAGGATCCCTATCCGGCCAAGGAGCTCATCATCATCGACGACGGGTCCAGCGACCGTACCGCCGAGAAAATCAGCGACTGGGTGGCGATCCATTGCATGGAACTCCCGATCGAATACGTGTGCCGGGACAACAAGGGCATCACGGCCACCTTGAATGAGTTGGCGGTACGCGCGAATGGCGAGTTCCTGCGGCTCGGCGCCAGCGACGACTACCTGTTGCCGGGCGGCCTGGAGGCCCAGGTCCGCTACCTGTTGTCGCATCCCTGGAAGGGGGCGGTGATCGGCGATGCGGTGGTCGTCGACGGCGACGGCAACAAGATCCACGACAGCGGCATGTGCGACCTGCACGGCGCCGACAAGCGGCTGTACCGCTCGGACGACGGTATCCGTCGTGCCGTTATCGGCCAGTGGGCCGTCTGTGGTCCGATCGCCTTGATCAGGAAGCGCGCATTGCAGACCGTCCGTTTGTGGGCCGAGGGCCTGCGCATCGACGACTGGGACCTCTTTCTCCGGCTGGCCGCCGGCAATGCGCTCGGCTTCATCGACGTACCCGTCTGCGCGTACCGGATCCACGGCGCCAACCTCAGCCAGACCCGACACACCGCGACCCGGGTCAGCAATCTCGCCGAATCGCGCCAGGTGGCACTGCGGCGAACCGACCTGTTCGACGAGCCCTACCGCACCCTGCTCCGGGCGCAGGTGCATTACATCGGCGCCAAGATCGCGTTCCTGCAACGGAAGCTGTTCGCGCTGGTGCTGCACCTGATGGCCTACCTGTCGCTGCTGATCCTTGCCAGGGCCAGGCGTCCAGTTCAAAGGCGGGAGGTGGAAGAGACATGAAGCGTCTGCTGCATCTTCCATCGGCCTATCTCGGCTTGCCACTGCTGCTTGCCTGCGGACTCGCCTGGCTCACCTACGATCTGTCGGGCGACTATCTGCAAGGCCTGCTTTTGCTGGTGGCGACGAGCCTGGCGATCATGCTGCTGGACGCATGGCAGGGCATCCGCATCCCGCCAGTCGCGCGGTTCCGCGCGCGCCGCTATACCGGCACCCGCGACGCGTTCGTTGCGCTGGTGTTCGCCGGGTTGGTCGTCCTGTTCTGCGTGCTCGACCTGGCGCTATTTCCCATCGCCCTGTTCAGTGGGCCATCCAGCTACGCCACGATGACCGGCGGCCACGAGCACATACGGCACGTGTCGGACATGTGCTGGGCGCTGGTGCCGATCGGTCTGCTCTGCGCCAGGAGCCGGTGGCTGCGCAACACGCTGGTGGTGGTGGGCGTGCTCTTCCCGGTGCTGGTGATCGACCGCAACCGGCTGTTCGCCTCGCTGTTTTCGCTGGCGCTGGTGATCGTGCTGCGACGGGACGAGGCCCGGCGCTTTCCCTGGAAGATCGTCGGCTGCCTGGCGCTCGCCGGTGCCAGTGTGTTCTCCCTGCTCGGCATATTCCGCTCCGGCTCGCTGGATCACGTCACCTTGCCTTTCACGCCGTTCTACCGCGCCGCGCCGCAGGGAATCAAATGGCTGCTGCTGTATGGCAGCGTGGGGCCTTACAACTTCAGCGCCATTCTGGCCAAGCACTACTTCAACGCCAGTTTCCTGTTCAACCAGGTGATTCCTCTGCGCGGATCGGTCGCCACCGCCGGCACCGGCATTCCGCTGGATGCGCCCAACATCAACGTGGGCACGGAGTTCTTTCCGTTCCTCATGGCGCTGGGCCCCTGGGGGGCGGTCGCTGCGGTGTTCGCGCTGTACGCCATGCTGCTGTGGAGCGTGCGGCGTCTGCGGCCGACAGTGCCGCTGTTTTCCCTGCTGATTTTCCTGCGCGTTGCCTACGTGTGCGTCATGTCGCCCTTCGCGCCGCAGGCATACACGTGGACGAATGCCGGCTTCATCGGCCTGTGCCTTGTCATGCAGGTGTTTGCCGCATGGCTGCCGGACCGCAGAGCCCGGGAGCGGACACCCGGGCCGGCAAGCGATCCACCGATGCCCGTGCAAATAGCGTAGCCATCCTGGCGTAGCCACCCCTCCAGCGAGCCCGAGACCATGGAACACGATGAAGTCTATTTGATCGACATGTGGCGCATCCTTGCCCGCGAGTGGCGCTGGTTCGTGGCCACGCTGGTACTTGTCCTGCTATGCACCTTCGCGCTCACGCATGCGGTCCGGCGCCAGTGGGAAGCGACCGCGTGGATCCAGATCGCACAAGTGGGAGAGGTGCCGGCAGGTCAGGATCCGAAGGTCGAACCGCTGCAGCGCGTCCTCGAGCGCCTGCAACTGGTGCCGTTCGAAAACCGGGTCCTCGAGAGCGCAGGTTTTTCGGCCCGCTCACCCGAGGCCGGACTCTACCGCAGGAGCCTGAAACTGGACCCCCTGCCTTACGCGGGACCGCTCATCCGCTTGAGCGTGCGGGGCTATTCGCGGCAGCAGGCCAGCGCGCTGGCGATGGCCACGGTCACCGCGCTGCACGCGGTCCATCAGCGCCTCGAAGCGGCACCGCTGAGATCGGCCCGCGCCCGCCTCGACGCCCTGCAATCCGCTTTGCAAATCGCCCTGGCGGACCGTGCCCGCCTGCAGCAGGTGGTCGCGCTGAAAAGCAAGGCAGGCACGGGAAGCAGAGCCATTGCCAGCCTCACGCTGGCGTACAAGAACACGGAGATCCGCGGCTTGGAGCAGGCCCGGCTCGACCTGGTCGATCGCCTAGCGCCCCCGTACACGTACGAGACCTCGCTGCCGTGGCCGGTCTACGTTCCGGACAAGCCGGCGTTTCCCAATCCGGTGTTGATGTGGGGCGGCGGCATCCTGCTGGGACTTGGCCTCGGGACGTTCGCCGCCACGGCCCGCAACGCCGCACGGCGCAAGAGCCCGGGCGGTGGAAATCAGACGTGAAGCCGCCCGTCGGGCACAAACATACAAGCGGCTGTAGGAGCGCACTTGTGCGCGATGCTCTTCACCCTGCTGCAAGAGCATCGCGCGCAAGTGCGCTTCCACAAGAGCGAAGCCATCGCGCACAGAGTGCGCTCCAAATCGGGGTTGTTCGAGATGCCCAACAGCCGCCGTGAAATCCATGCGCCGTCCCATTCAACCTAAGCGGCGCGTCCAGGCACTCACCGGAAGAACACGGGAACGCCCGGATGCAGCCACTGCCGCCACGGAGACGAGATGGATCGGCCATGCAAGCTTGAAGGCCGGCGTGCGGTCGGCTTCACGTCGACGGGGCGTCGCCACAGCGCCCCGATCGGCGACGCGCAACTGCTCGAAACGCAGCGCGCCTTCGACAGCGTCGCCGCCGACTATGACGGCCCGCGAGGCAACAACGAGCTGATCCAGCGCATGCGGATCACCCTGTGGGACACCGTGCACAGCGGCGTTCCGGCGGGTGCCCGCCTGCTGGACCTGGGATGCGGCACCGGCATCGACGCGGTCGAATTCGCACAGCGCGGCTTCCATGTCGTCGCCACCGACTGGTCGGCGCGGATGGTCGAGCGCACCAGGGCGCGCGCCGCCAGCGCGGGCCTGCAGTCCCGCGTCACGGCCGCGCATCTGGGCGTCCAGCAACTCGATCGGCTCGATGGCGAGTTCGATGGCATCTATTCGAACTTCGGTCCGCTGAACTGCGCGCCGGATCTGCGCGCCGTCGCAGTCGAATGCGCGCGCCTGCTCCGCCCCGGCGGCCGGCTGGTGTGTACGGTGATCGGCCGGATCTGCCCGTGGGAGCTGGGGCACTACGCGTTGCGGGGCCGCTTCAGGCGCGCCGGCGTGCGCATCGCGCGCGGCCCCACGGCCGTGAGCATGAACCACGAAACGATCTGGACCCATTACTACCTGCCGCGCGAGTTCTACGCCGCCTTCGCCGAACACTTTTCGCTGCAGAGCTATCGCGGGCTGAGCCTGTTCATGCCGCCGCCTTACCTGGTGGGCTACTACCGGCGCCGGCGCCGCTGGTGTGAACGGCTGGGCCGGCTCGACGACCGCCTGGGCGGCCTGCCGCTGCTGCGCGACATGGGCGACCACTTCCTGATCGTGCTGCGGCGGCGTTAGGGCCATGCATACGCCAGAGACAGCGATGGACGTCACCTTGTGCCGCGCGGTTTCGATCATGCCCGCCGGGACGTCGCGTGCGCCGCTGCCGATCCGGCAGGGAAAGATCGGATCGTGGCTGGCGGCCCGCGTGTATCGGATCGACCTGCGCGACCACCTGATCTTTCCCGGCCTGATCAACGCGCACGAACACCTGCACGTCAACGCGGTGCCGCCGCTTCGGACGGCCGTTCCCTATCCCAGCAGCTACGCCTGGATCGAGGCGTTCCAGGCGCATTTCGCGCAGCCCGCCGTGGTCGCCGCGCTGCAGATCCCGAAGGAACGGCGGCTGCGCCATGGCGCGCTGAAGAATCTGCTCGCCGGCACCACTTGCGTGGCGCATCACGATCCCTGGCATCCGGCGCTCGACGAGTCGACCTTCCCGGTCGCGGTGTTGCGCGATTACGGCTGGAGCTATGCGCTGGGCTGGCCCGGCTACGGTCCGCCGGTCCGGCAGAGCTTTGCCGCCACGTCCGCCGACCGGCCATGGCTGATCCATCTGGCCGAAGGTACCGATGCGACGGCGCAGGCCGAGCTGGAGCGGCTCGATCAACTGGGCTGCCTGGCGCCCAACAGCGTACTGGTGCATGGCGTGGGCCTGCGCGAGCGGGATGTCGATCGGGTGATCGCCAGTGGCGCCGCCGTGGTGTGGTGTCCGACCAGCAACCGCACGCTGCTCGGGCGATCGCTGGATCCGCAACGCCTGGTCGCCGCCGGCCGGCTCGCCCTGGGCAGCGATTCCCGGCTCAGCGGGGCCCGCGATCTGCTTGAGGAAATGCGCGGCATCGCTGCTCGCGGCGAGCTCGGCGCCAGGCAGATACTGGAACTGGCCACGACCGCGGCGGCCCGCATCCTGCGTCTTCCCGGGCGCGGCAGCCTGGTGCCGGGCGCGCGGGCGGACCTGGTGGTGGTCGAGGATCGCGGCGGCGATCCGGCGCGCAGCCTGATCGGGATCGAACGCAGCCAGCTGCGTGCGGTGGTGCGCGACGGCATTCCGCGGATCACCGATCCGGATTTCGCCGACTGGTTCGCCGCCACCGGCACCGAAGCGGTGCCGGTGACGCTGGATGGCAGGCCGAAGCTGCTGGCCCGGGCGTTGGCCGAGCCGGCGCTGATCGCCCTCGAACCCGGGCTCGAACTGGCCGCCGATCGGAACGAGCGCGAGCGCGATCTCGCCATCGACGCGCGGTGCTACTGATGGCAAACCCGCCGCTTCTCGAACCCACGCTTCTCGAACCCGCCGAGGCCTACGCGCTGTGGGCGTCCTGCTATCCGGCGCACGCCCACAATCCGGTCATGCAGGCCGAGCAGCGCGCGATGCTCGGGCTGATGCCGGCGGGACTGCACAGACAGGCCGTGCTCGACGTCGGCTGCGGCAGCGGACGCTACATGCTGCACGCGCTGCGGCGCGGTGCGGCGCGCGTGACCGGCGTAGATCTATCGCCGGAGATGCTCGATCGCGCCCACGCGGAGCTGGGTACACGCTGGCCCGGCGCCGAGGTCGATCTGCTGCAGGGCAGCCTGGCGGCTCTTCCGGTAGCGGATGCCTGGGCGGATCTGACGGTCTGCGGTCTGGTCGTCGGACATCTCGAGAACCTGCGGCGCTCGCTGGCCGAACTGCGCCGGGCAACCCGGCCCGGCGGCGCGCTGCTGTGCAGTGACGTGCATCCGATCGGGCATGCGCTGGGCTGGCTGCGCGATTTCAAATCCGGCGACCGGCGCTATGCCGTGCGACATACGCAGCACCTGTACGGCGATTGGCACGCGGCCTGCGCGGCACTTGGGCTGCGCATCGAGCAGGTGCTGGAACCGATGCTCGATCCGGCCGACATCCCCGCCGATGCGCGCTTCGACCGCACCGCACTGGAGGTGCCGGTGGCGCTGGTGTTGCAGCTGCGGCGACTAGCCCGATCAACGGCTGGCCCGATCAACGGCTGGCCCGATCAATGGCTGGCCTGATCAACGAATATCTGAAGACGTCCCATGACTCATCGTCCCAACACGCTGCTGGTCAACCCGACCGTCACCACGCGTCCGCGCTTTCCGCTGTCGCTGCTGAACCTGGCCGCGGCGCTGGATCGCTTCGGCGACAGCCACATCGTGGACGGCAACATCGATCGGGATCTGGTGGACGCGACCCTGGCCGCCGCCGGGAAACAGCACTACGACGCCCTCGGCATCGGCATCATGGGCGGCCCGCAGCTGGCGCCGGCGATTGCCGTGTCCAGGGCGATTCGCGAGCATCATCCGTCGATGCCGATCATCTGGGGCGGCTACTTCCCCACGCTCTATACCGATACCACGCTGGCGGCGCCCTATGTGGACTACGCGGTGCGTGGGCAGGGCGAGGAAAGCCTGGTCGAGCTGGTCTCGGCGCTGTGCCGCGGCGGCGGTGATGAGGCGCTGGCCAGGATCGGCGGCCTGTCCTGGCGCCGCGACGGCGAGATCGTGCACAACCCCAATCGCAGCTTCCAGCGCGGCGATGCCGCGCTGGTGCTGCCTTATGAAAAGCTGGGCGACCCGGACAAGTATCTGGCGAGCACTTTTCTCGGGCAGCGTACCGCCGTGCACCAGGCCTCGATCGGCTGCCGCTTCCGCTGCACGTTCTGCGGCGTGGCGGCGATGTTCGGCGGTGCGACGTCGTTGCCGCCGACCGGGCGTCTGGAGCGCGAGCTGAACCATCTCAAGTACGAATTCGGCGCCGACTCGGTGCTGTTCTACGACCACAACTTCTTCGACCGCGAGCAGGACATGATCCCGCTGCTCGAGGTCATGGCCCGGCTCGAAATGCCCTGGTGGTGCTTCGCGCGCGCCGACGCCCTGCTCAAGCTCTCCGGCAGCACCTGGGAACTGGTGCGAAAAAGCAGGTTGCGCATGGCCTACATCGGCGCCGAGTCGCCCAGCGGCGCGATGCTCAAGGAAATCCGCAAGGGCACGCGTCCGGATCAGACGCTGGCGGTGGCCGAGCTGTGCCGGCGCCATGGCGTCATCCCCGAGTTCTCCTTCATGCTCGCGCCGCCGGTGAACACCGAAGAGGAAACCGAGCGGACGTTCGAGTTCATCCGCGAACTGAAGCGGATCAACCCGGCGTCGGAAATCATCACCTACATCTACACACCGCTGCCGGAGAGCAGCAAGCACGAAAAGGATCGCGGCAGGCATCCCGCCGCACCCTTGCTCGACGTTCATGGCGAGCCGGTGGTGTTTCCCTCCACGCCGGACGAATGGACGCAGCGCAAGTGGGTGGACTATGCCTGCCATGCCGATGCGCCCTGGCTCACGGATAAACTGCGCCAGCGCATCTACGACTTCGTCACCGTGCTGCGCTGCCGCTATCCCACCGTGCAGGACATGCACTCGCCCCGCTGGGCCAAGCGCAGCCTGAGCGCGATGGCGTCGTGGCGATATCGCCATCGTCGCTATGACCGGCCCTGGGAACTCAATCTCGCCAACCATTTCGTGCCATTGCGCAAGCCGCAAATCACGGGCGCGTAGCGATGGCGTCCCTGCACGTGGCGCAGATCAATTTTTTGCCGGTGCCGGAGGGCCGCGCGCCCACCGAGGTGCTCGAACAATGGCACTCGCTGGTGGATATCGCCGAACTGGTTGCCAGTTCCGGAACCCGGGTTTCGGTGATCCAGGCGGCGGCGTGCGAGGACCTGATCACGCGCAACGGCATCGACTACCACTTCATCGATATCCGCGGATTGGGCACGGCGGCAAGCCGGGGCCGCCGCTTCGCCGGCCTGCTCGCCGACATCCATGCCGATGTCCTGCATGGGCACGGCCTGGCGTTCGCCGGGGCTGCGTTCGCCGTGTCGCAATGCCTGCCGCAGCTGCCCATCATCATGCAGGACCATGCCGACCGGCCGCCGCGCTGGTGGCGACGGCCGCTGTGGCGGCGCTGGCATGCGGCCATTTCCGGCGTCGCCTTCACCGCACTCGAGCAGGCGCAACCGTTCATTCGCGCCGGATTGTTCGGGCCGCACACGCGGCTCTTCGCGATACCCGAATCCAGCAGTCGTTTCACCCCGGGCAGTCGCGCCGACGCCCGTGCGCAGACAGGTCTTCACGGGGATCCCTGCGTGCTGTGGGTGGGACACCTGAGCCCCGGCAAAGACCCGCTGACCGTGCTCGACGGCGTGGCCCGGACCGCGCTGCGGCTGCCCGGCCTGCAGCTGTGGTGCGCCTTCGGCAGCGCGCCGCTGCGCGATGAGGTGCAAGCCCGCATCGCGCACGATCCGCGTCTCGCCAGGCGCGTGCACCTGCTGGGCAAGGTGGCGCACGCGCATGTCGAGGCATTGATGCGCGCCGCGGATCTGTTTGTCTCGGGCAGCCACCACGAGGGTTCCGGTTATGCCCTGCTGGAGGCGCTGGCCTGCGGCGTGGCGCCGGTGATCACGGACATTCCATCGTTTCGCGCGCTGACCGGCAGCGGCCGTGTCGGCAACCTGTGGCCCTGCGGCGACGCGGCGCGGCTGGCCGAGGCGCTGGTCGATGCCGCGGCCAGCCGGCCGTCGCCGGAACAGGTGCGCGGCCACTTCGACGCCACGCTGTCGTTCGCGGCGGTGGGCCGCCGGTGGGCCGACGCGTACATGCAGGTGCGCGACGAGCGGCGACGGAGGACGCCGTGAAACTCGCGCTGGTGGTGCCCGGTGGCGTGGATCGCAGCGGCGAGTTTCGCGTGATTCCGGCGCTGCTGGCGCTGATCGAGCGGCTGGCGCGGACGCACGAGGTGCATGTCTTCGCGCTGCGACAGGAAGCAGCCGCGGCCCGCTGGGAGCTCGCCGGCGCCACCGTGCACAACATCGGCGACGGTTGGACCCGGCTGCGCGCGATCGCGGCGATCCGCACCGAGCATCGCCGCGCGCCGTTCGATCTGGTCCATGCGATCTTCTCCGGTTCCTGCAGCCTGGTCGCCGTGGCCGCGGCGAAGCTGCTGCGGCTGCCGAGCCTGGTGCATGTCGCCGGCGGCGAACTGGTCGCCTTGCACGCGATCGACTACGGCGGACGACGCAAATGGAAGGGACGGCTGCGCGAGGCGGTGGTGCTGCGCGGCGCCGACGTCATCACCGCGGCCAGTGCGCCGATCATCGACTCGCTGCGGGCGCTCGGCCGCGAGGCCCGACGCGTGCCGCTGGGCGTCGATCTGCGGGCGTGGCCGCCGCTCGCGCCGCGCGAGCGCAGCGCCAGGCCGGCGCGGCTGATCCACGTCGCCAGCCTCAATCGCGTGAAGGATCAGCCGACCCTGCTGCGGGCGCTGGCGGCCCTGGCCGAAAGCGGGCTGGAATTCCAGATGGAGATCGTCGGCATGGACACGCTGCAGGGTGAAATGCAGCGACTGGCCGGCCAGCTCGGGCTGGAACGCTGCGTCCGGTTTCTCGGCTTCAAGACCCAGTGCGAATTGCGCCCGATCATGGAGTCGGCCGACCTGCTGGTGATGTCATCGTTGCACGAGGCCGGGCCGCTGGTGGTGCTTGAAGCCGCGGCAGCCGGCGTGCCCACCGTGGGCACGGCGGTCGGACACATTGCGGAGTGGGCGCCGGCGGCGGCCCTGGCCGTACCCGTGGGAAACGCGCCGGCACTCGCCGACGCCATCCATCGGATGCTTGACGACGAGGAGCTGCGGCTGCGATTGGCCGCGACGGCGCAGTGTCGAACGATTCGCGAGGACGCCGATCACACCGCCCGCGCGTTCGAAGCGCTCTATCGACGGTTGCTCGCGGCATGCGAATGAAAGGCGCCCCAGGCTGGTCGGACACGGGCTCGTCAGACACGGACCCGTCGAACATCCGGGCCGGAATGCTCGGCGATACGCCGCAGCGTGATTACGCCGAGAAGCTGAGGAGGTTCAACGCATTCGCACGACCCGAGCTGTGCGAGGCGATTGACGCGCTGTCGCTGCCGGCGGGTTCGCGGGTGCTTGACGCCGGTTGCGGCACGGGCGAGGCGGTCGCCTGGTTTCACAAGTCAATGCAGAGTCGCGCGATGGTGGTGGGGATGGATCTGGCGGCCGCGCATGTCCACGCCGCTCGCCGTACCGCACCGGCCGGCGCGCCGATCCTGCAGGCCGACATGCTGCGGCCGCCCCTGGCGGACGGCAGCTTCGATCTGGTCTGGGCCGTCAATGCCGTCAATCATCTGCGCGACCCCGTCGCCGGCGTGCGGGTTCTGTCGAACCTGCTGCGCCCCGGTGGTCGCCTCGTGGTGGGACAAAGCTCATTGCTGCCCGACATGTATTTCGCATGGGATTCCCGCCTGGAAAGGGTCGTGAACGAGGCGGTCCGACGCTATTACCGGGAGCGTTACGGCTGCAGCGAGCATGATCTGGCCGCAGTCCGCTCGCTCATCGGCTGGCTGCAGACAGCACAATTGCGGCAAGTGAACGTGCGCACGCGGCTGATCGAACGGACCCAACCGCTCACCGACGCGGACGAGCGCTACCTGCTCGACGTGATCTTCCGCGGCACCTGGGGCGAGCGCCTGCGACCCTACCTGCGCCGGGACGATTTCGAAGCGCTGAGGCGGCTGTGCGATCCGGATGACGCGTGTTACGCGTTGCGGCGACCGGACTTCCACTTTCTCCAAAGCCTCACGATCGCGGTGGCGACGAAATAGGAAACCGTGACTGACCGCGCCCCAGCTCACCGTGTAGCTGCCCGTGCTGCTGCTGGCCGGGACGCTGAGGCTGGTGCCATTGAGAACCTCGAAAACCCGGAAATTCAGCCGTCATCCCGGCTCCATGTGGCAATACAAGACATGAGTTTTCAAACGGCGGCTTGTTCCAGCGCCGTGGCTCGTACTTAATGATCCTGCGTTCCTCGGGTTCCAGCCGGGTGATGGCCTCGAACTGAAGCTTAGGGTCATCGTCCGGCCCGCGTTCATCTTTATCGAAGACCAGCAGAACCGCTGACGCTGAGCGTGATCGCCAGTTTTGCGCACGACGTCCAGCGTGGGCTGGGAGTGGCCGCCTTCGTAGCGCCGGATCTGAGCGGCATGCACTGCAGCCAGATCCAATCCATCCAAGTTAAGGGCCAATCGAAAATAAGTCAAAACACAGCAGATGGGGTAACCCGCGAATTCCGCCCTGCACGGGCTAAACCTCCGTAAACGGCATGCCCTGCCGGCGGCGGTACGCTTGGTGAAAGCCTGCTGTGTGATGCAGTTGGGCGCCTTCCGCCAGATTTTCGTCAGAGGTGATGCGGCCAAGGAAGAATGTGTGCGAGCCGACTTCCTGGCTATGCACGATGGTCAGCTCCTGAATGCGCAGCGCCGCAGCCACGGCGGGAATGCCGAATTCCCGCGACGGCCGAACAGGAAACGGCAGTGCATTCCAGTCCGGGAGCGGCTGCTTGTGATGCTCGCTAAGCTTGTAAACGACCGCCTTCATCGTCGCAGGGATGCTGGACAGGGCAACCCGGCGCGCTTCGCGCATGACCGGCATGGAAACGTTGGTGCTGCGTAGTGCGAGCGAAAAAAGCCCGCTCCGCTGCAGCGGGCCGATCAAATCCATCGGGAAGATATTCTGGTGGCCTGGCGCGCCGACCGAGACAAGGACGACCGGCCGCGGACACAGATAGGCGATCATGAGCTGCTGTACCGCGGCAGGCTCCATGGTCAAGTGCTGCGACGAGCGATTTTTCAGCATGAGGCGGTTCTGCAGCCACGTGTTCCACGGGCGCCGCGGCCAGCCGAGACAGCGGTGTTCGCCGGCTGCGACGTGGTAGAGCGCGAGGGATGTGTTTTCGGCAGCGACTGATGCCGTCCGCGCCAGACGCAAGACGCCGAGCAGCCTGCCCGTAGCGCTATCGCGGTACTCGAGTACGGGACGTTGGCCGGCATCAAGACTGCTCGCGATCACGAGCGGCATGAGCGCAGCCACGGTGTGGTCCGCCGTGACATCTGCCGATTTGCCGTCCCAACGCAAGGTGGCGGTGACCGCTTGCTGCGGCGGAGCAACGGCAACCGTCGACCATTGCGGCAGTGGACGCACGAACGGCCTTATCCAGTCCTTCCACATCATCAGACCCGCCGAAACAGCAAGAACATGTAGAGATGGACGGCCCATCCGAAACCACGCGGAATGCGGCGTTCCAGCCGGAAATGCGGCGCCGCCGCCCGCGCCACGACATGCGGCGCAAAACGATGGATGCGGCTTTCGCTCGCGATGGCGTAGCGACCGCTGCGCATGAGATTCATGACGTTCGCCCGCCACCAGCCGTAACGCGCATCGCCGAGGTAATAGGGATTGAGCATGCTGGCCAGGACAAAACCGCCCTGCTGGACCACGCGCGACAACTCTTCAAAAAGCGCTGTGTGATCCGCGAAATGGTTGAGCACCGCGAAGTTCGCCGTGACGGCCTGCACCTTGCAGGTGAGAGGCGACGCCACCGCGATAATGGTTTTGCGGGCGATTTCGTCGCGGCAGTACTGCGCCAGGTACTCGCACATCGCTGCCGAGGGTTCATGCACGAAAGTCAGGTGTCCGTTGGCGGCATAAGCCTTTGCGTCGATACCGGTGCCGGCACCAAAATCGAGCACGTCCGCTCCCTCGGGCAGCAGCTCCAGCGCCATCTTCTGAAACCTGTCGCGCACCACCCGGTCGCGCCGCGAGGCCAGCATGAATTGGTGGTACTGCTCCCCGGTATGCACGTCGTCGACTACCTTGCCGGCAAACTCGCTGCCTGATGCCCTGTCGTCGGAGTCCAGTTTCTTGGAACGAGAGGCCCCAATGCCGCGCGCACCACGTACATGGTGTCCATCCGCGGCACCGGCCGGGTGAGCAAGGTCAACATGCGCCGGCCGTGGTTCAACGTGACCCAGCTTTGATCCTGCAGCCACAGCTGGGTGCGTACCATGTCGGCACGCTCCTGGATGGCTTGTTTCGACGGCCTGACCCGATTCCTGATGTAGCGCCCGGCTTCGCGGACGGAGCGGGACCATTCGATGCCGGAGAGTGCGTGTAGCCACAGTTCGGAACACGAAACCTGGGTCAGGGTCTGGCGGCGCGACATCGTCCGCAGCAGGGGAGGGCAGTCGCGCTCGATCCGGTCGAACACGGCGGCGGGAACCGCGTTCCTGCTGTCGTAGCGCGTGCCGTCGTAGTGCGTGCCGTCGTAGTGCGTGTAGTAGCGCGCAACCAGGCGCAGCGGCGGCAGCGCCCACCAGGGGGAGTCGGCCGCATGTTCGTCCCACAAGACATCCCAGTCGCTCGCGACCATGCGCGTCGCCAGCAAGGAGATGTCGTGCAGGTGCAGCAGGCGCAGGCTGCGGCCACAGATGTTGCCTGCCGTATGCAGCAGCAGATGGCTCATCAAGGCGCCGGTGGACGGGTAATCATTCAGACCCGGTCGCGGCTCCCGCGGATAGATCCGTTCGGTGATGTCGACGGCGGAGATCGGCAGCCGCTCCTGGATGCGGGTGTGCAACTCGATATTGACCGGCGCGTCGCGATGCTCGCCCAGCCCCGCAACGGGCGCGCCATTCGCCGGCTTGAAGACCCGATGCTTCCACTGCGCGAACGACTCCACGTAGTCGAGTTCCTGCAGCAGCTTGATCGCCGGTCCGGCATCGTGCTCGCGGACCAGCAGGTCGATGTCGGCCATCGGCCGGTCGCCCGGCGCGTAGAGTCCCAGGGCGTGCAGCGCGGACCCCTTCAGCGGAACGATGGCCAGCCCGGCGGCGCGTGCGCCGGCGTCGATGCGCTTCAGCAGCGCCACGATGCGTCGATGGCGATGCGCGACATGCTCGCGCTGACTGGCGAGAAACAGCTTCCATTCCGGGTTTTGCCACGTGGAAAATTTACACAGCAGCGGCGACACGCCGTGCGCGACGGCGGCGGCCGATGCCAGTCGCCATTCAAGATCGCTCCACGCGGGCGTCGTACTGCCCGGCTGCGCCCGCGCCAGTTCCACGGCGAGCGCTTCGGTGGTACGGCGCAAGCCGGCCTTAACGATTTTGAGCGGTGGCAGCATGGCGGTCCGATGGCGGATTGCTGTGCGTCGTCGTGTGCGGCGACGCGGTTGCATGTTCGGTACGGTGCGCGTGCTCGCTGGCGATCAGCGCATTCCATCGCGCATCGAGCGCCGCGCTGGCTTCGCTGTAACGCTCAGGCTGCTCGATAGCCTTCGATTGCTGGAGCGTGACCTGCGCGTGCAGCAGGTCGCGCACGCGGCGGTAGAAGTCCGAGTCGTAGGCGCCGCGAAACATCATGGCCAGATCGCCGCTGTCCCGCCAATGCGTCTTTGCGCCAAGCTGGGCCTTGACCCGTTCGTAGAATTTGGTGCCCGGCAGCGGATAGGAAACGCTGACGCCGATGTCGTCCGGCACGGTCTGCGCCACCAGCTCGCGGGTTGCCAGCAGGTCGGCCAGCTGTTCGCCCAGGTAGCCCAGCTGGATGAAGAAGCCCACGCGGATGCCATGCTCGCCCAGCCGCCTGCGGGCCGCGATGAGATCCGCCACCTTGGTACCCTTGGTCATCGCGTCCAGCACGCGCTGGCTGCCGCTCTCGGCGCCGATCCAGGCTTCCGCGCAGCCGGCCTGCTCCAGCGCGCTGGCCATGCGTTCGCTGATCAGGTCGGCGCGGGTCTGGATGGTGAACGGCACCGAGCCGTCGGCAGCGTGCAGCTGCGCGGCGAACTCCATCACCCAGTCGACGCGGAAGCCGAAGATGTCGTCGGCCAGCCAGATGTGATCGGGCTGGAAGGTCCGCTTCAGGTAGGTCATCTCCGCGGCCATGGCCTGGGCACTGTTCTGCTTGTAGTGGTTGCCCCAGATCGGCTTGGCGCACCAGTTGCAGCGGAACGGGCAGCCGCGCGAGGCCGCCATGTTGAGGCTGAAGTAACCGTGCCGTTCGCGCCACATGTTGCGGTAGCGTTCCATATCGACCAGATCCCAGGCGGGCCGGCCGGCCAGGCGCGGATCCGGTGGCTGCGCGCCGATGCGCGTCAGCTCAAGCTGTCCATGCACCCGCGCCGCGACACCGGCGATGCCCGATACCCAGCTGGCGGTGTCCAGGTCCGGCGTGAGCTCCAGCCGCCCGATCAATTCGACCAGCGCCGCGATGCCTTCGCCGATCAGCACGGCATGCGCACCGGCCGCGAGAAAGACCTCCGGGTGGTCGGACGCGTCGGAGCCCGCGACGATCACCCGGGCGCCGTGGGCGCGCGCTTCGCCGATCATGCGGCAGGCCGCCTCGCGCATGCGGCCCAGACACATCTTGGTCAGGAAGTTGAAGTTGTCCTCGTAGAGGATCACCACGTCCGGCTGGGCGGCCTGCAGAGACTGTGCATAGCTCTGCACGCCGTCGGCAAGCATGGCGTCGAACAGCGTCGTTGCGTGCCCCATCTGCCTGAGCAGCGCTGCGACCTGAATCGTGGCGAGCGGGGGATAAGGCTTGCCGCGTTCCCACTGCTTCCGGTCATAGCGCAAGAAATAGGAATGGCCAACCTGGATCGCTAGCATCTAGAAGAGGCCTCATCGAGCCGTGGGAATGAACCGCAGCAGCGCGCCAGCGGGGCCGAGGTGCCGGCTTCATCGCCCCGTGGCGGGTCGGGAGGTAAGTGCCCCGGGGCGGAGCTTCGGTTGCCTCGGTGGGAAAAAACCCGGGGGATCGCGGAATGGCACTTAACTTAAGCGCGGAATCATGTTTTTCGTCATCCCCGCTTCCGCGGGGATGACGGCGCTTAACGCCGCAGCGCGGCATCGTGGCCATCACGGCGGAGCGCTGCGTGGCGGCAACCTTCCACCCGCGGGCACGCACTTACCGGTTCCATGGGATCCGGGCGGCGCCAGGCGTGCAGGCAAAAACGGCGGACCTTCGGTCGATGACAACGATGGCTTCGACCACCCACGCCGGCATTCGGGACGCGGATGCCGATCCTTTTTGCGAGCGATTCGGCTGGCGCTCGCGCATGCATAGACAGGTACTGGGCGGGCGCTTCCGCTTCGAAAGTACCAGCCAGCCACTGCTGCGGCTCGTCCAGGCCGCCTACGACGGCCTGCCGCGACACCAGTTGCCGACGGCCGCGCCGGAGTTCCGCGTCGAGCTTCGCCTGCTGCCACGCCAGGCTGCGCCGGAGCATGCCGCCGAACCGCCGCCGGTGCGAATGCAATCGGGCGCGGGCCTGATCTGCGGCGTGATGGATGCATCGAACTACGTCGTCCTGGCACCCGAACAGCGCCGGGCGCTGGTGGTGGCTTCGGAAGACATGCTCAGCCGCCCCTACCATCTGCGTTATGAGCTCATCGAATTCGCCGTGTTCACCCTGGCGACGCGTGGACTGGGCCTGGTTCCACTCCATGGCGCCTGCGTCGGCCGGCAGGGGCGCGGCATCCTGTTGCTGGGACCCAGCGGCTCGGGCAAATCGACGCTGGCCTTGCACAGCCTGCTGCAGGGGCTGGATTTTCTCGCCGAAGACGCCGTCTTCGTGCAACCGGACGGTCCGCTCGCCACCGGCGTCGCCAACTACCTGCACGTGCAGGCCGATGCATTGCGCTTCATCGACGACGAGGAAGTTCGGCGCTGGATCAGCCAGGCGCCCATCATCCGCCGCCGCAGCGGCGTCGAGAAGTTCGAGGCAGACCTGCGGCAGGGCCGTGGGCGGCTCGCCGCGGCTCCGCTGCAACTGGTCGGTGCAGTGTTCGTCTCCAGCCAGTCGACCGGCGCTAGCGAAGCGCTGCTGAGCCCGGTTCCGCCTGACGAAGCGGCCGCGCGGCTGTCCGCCGATCAGCCGTATGCGGTCGGGCAGCCGGGCTGGCATCGCTTCGAACAGCGGATGGTGCAGCTGGGCGTTCATCAGCTGCATCGCGGGCGCCACCCGCGGGACTCCGTCGATGCATTGCGGCAGCTTCTCGCATGACGCCGGAGTGCCCCGGCTGCGCACGCGCAACCTTCTGCCCGGCAAGACCGCACTTACCGACATCGGTATTCCGGCCTGGGAGAGCGCCGTTCTGAACCGTCATGACGCATCGTCGAAGACGCGGCCGACGCTGCCAGCCCGCAGCGCGGGTTTGTAAGGATGCCGGGCGAGCCGCCGCCGGCGGGCCAGACGCACGATCTGCTGGGTGCGCTCGCGCGTACGCTCACGGGCATCGAGCTGGCGGAAACCGCGGCGTATGTGATGCTGTCGCTGAGCGCGGCGTTTGCCGGCAGCCTCGTGGCGTTGCTGCTGGTGCCGCTGGTCCAGCCGGCGCACGGGCTGCCGTTCGGCGCCGGACTGTTCGATGCACACCGCAGCACCGAGACGCAGGCGATCATCTTCGCTGCCGCGACCGCGATCTTCGCCCTGTTGCGCTGGCAGGCGGCGCGGCTGGGAGCGCGCCTGGTGGGCCGTTACGGCGCGAATCTGCGCCGCCAGGTGCATGCACGCCTGATCGATGCTCCGCTGGCGGCGCTGGCCGATGCGACCTCCGCGGAAATCGCCAACGTCCTTACCTACAACGTCGAGATCGTCATGCAGGGTTTCAGCGCCCTGCAGCAGTTGCTGGTGGCCGGCATCACCGCCGCCGTCAGCCTCGGTTTCGCGTTCTGGGTGTCGCCGTCACTGATGCTGGCGGCGCCGGTGCTCGCGGGGCTTGGGCTGATGGCGTCGCGTGCTTTTGGCCGCGAGCAATCGCGGGTCAGCCGGCAGTTCGTCGCGGACATGACGCGGCTGTTCTGGCATAGCGAGGACTTTCCGCGGCGCTTGCGCCATATCCGCTCATTCGAGAAGGAGGACGATGAGAAAGCAAGTTACGCAGCCATTGCCGCCCGGCTGTGCCAGGGCTACCGGCGCCGGTTGGAAATCGTGGCTTCCGGGCGGCTGCTGCTCGAACTGTTCGCGGCGATCGCGATCGCCGCGCTCTTCGTGTTCGCCCACCGCTGGCATGCCATCGACTCCTCGGCGCTCATTGCCGTGTGCCTGCTGCTCGGGCGCCTGCTGCCCTACCTGGTAACGACCAGACAGAGCTTCCAGCAACTGCGCTCGGCCGCTCCGGCGTTCGAGCTGTGGCAGCGGTACATGAATCTGGATGCGCAGCGCCCGGCCGCCGAACCGCCTGGCAAGGCGACACCCGGCGTTGCGCTGCATATCGACCGCCTGCGGCTGGCGCCGCCCACCCACCTCGAGGTGGACGGCCTGGCCCTGGTGCCTGGCGAACTCACCCTGATTTGCGGCGACTCCGGTATCGGCAAGAGCAGCCTGGCCGACGTCCTGGCCGGCATGATGTCGCCGGAGCTGTTCGTGGCGCGTGTCGGCGCGCGAGTGATCGGGTTCGACACGTACTGCCGGCTGGTGCGAAACGGCGCCTATGTCAGCCAGCATGTGCGGCCCTGGCAGCATTCGGTCCGCGAATGCCTGCGTTGGGCTGCGCCCGACGCCACCGACGGACGGTTGCATGGCGCACTGGCGGATGTCGGCATCGACCGGCGGCTGGCGGCCTCGCACGAAGGGCTCGACACCGCGCTGCACAGCGCTTCGAGCCGACTCTCCGGCGGTGAGCTGCAGCGCCTGATGCTGGCCCAGGTCATCCTGCGCCAGCCTTTCCTGGCGGTGCTGGACGAGGCCACGAGCGCGCTTGACGCCGCCGCCGAGATCGAGGTCCTTTCAATGCTCAAGCGTCGCCTGCCGCGGACGATCCTGATCGTCGTATCGCACCGGCCCGGTGTGGCGGCGGTCGCCGACCAATGCCTCGACATCGACAGCGACCTCGTCACGAGGATGGGCGGGAAAACGCTGCTGCGGCGTGCGGCGCTGGACCGGAATATGCCAGGCCCAGCCGGGCTCGTACCTGGGGCCAAGGGATGACGAGCTTTAGGTAAGTGCCATTCGGCTAAGAGTCCCCTGCTCCAACCGCCATAGGCCAATCGAAGCGCGCGCCGTTACAATGCACGGCTGCGCCTTCCATTCGCCATCCCCTTTCCATTGGAGCCAACATGAAAGTCCTGGTCATCGGCGGCGGCGGTCGCGAACACGCGCTGGCCTGGAAGCTCGGGCAGTCGCCGCGCGTCAGCGAGGTGATCGTGGCGCCGGGCAATGCCGGCACCGCGCATGAACGCGGGGTGCGCAATGCCGAGGTGGCCGCGGATGATCTGGATGGCCTGCTGCGGCTGGCCAGGGCGGAAAAGATCGGTCTCACCGTGGTCGGCCCCGAAGTGCCGCTGGTGGCCGGCGTGGTCGACCGCTTCCGCACCGCTGGCCAACGGATCTTCGGACCTCGCGCGCTGGCCGCGCAGCTGGAAGGCTCCAAGGCGTTCGCCAAGGATTTCCTGCTCCGCCACAACATCCCCACGGCGCGCTATGCGGTGTTCACCGAATTGAATCCGGCGCTGGCGTACGTGCGCCGGCACGGGGCGCCGATCGTGATCAAGGCCGATGGTCTGGCCGCCGGCAAGGGCGTGGTGGTGGCGCTGACCCAGGCCGACGCCGAACTGGCGCTGCACGACATGCTCGGCGCGCGCAGCTTCGGCGATGCCTCGTCGCGGGTGGTGATCGAGGAATTCCTTGAAGGCGAAGAAGCCAGCTACATCGTGATGAGCGATGGCAGCCATGCCTTGCCGATGGCCAGCAGCCAGGACCACAAGCGCCGCGACGAGGGCGATCTGGGGCCCAACACCGGCGGCATGGGCGCCTATTCGCCGGCACCGGTGGTCACGCCGGACGTCGAGCAGCGCATCCTGCGCGAAGTGATCGCGCCAACCCTGCGCGGCATGGCCAGCGAGGGCGCGCCGTTCATCGGCTTCCTCTATGCCGGTCTGATGATCGACAAGAGCGGTGCGCCGAAGGTGATCGAGTTCAACGTGCGTTTCGGCGACCCGGAAACCCAGCCGATCATGCTGCGACTGAAGTCCGATCTGGTCGAACTGATCGATGCCGCGCTGGATGGCCGGCTTGAACATGCGCGGGCACGCTGGGATGCGCGTCCGGCCATCGGCGTGGTCATGGCGGCCGGCGGCTACCCCGGCAAGGTGCGCAGCGGTGACGCGATCGGCGGCCTCGAAGCCATAGCCGACGCCGATGTGAAAGTGTTCCACGCCGGCACCCGGCTCGATGCCCAGGGACGTGCCGTGACCGCCGGCGGACGTGTGTTGACCGTTTGTGCGCTGGGCCAGGATATCGCAGCCGCTCGCGAACGTGCTTACGATGCCATCGGCAAGATCCATTACGAGGGTGCCTTTTGCCGCCGCGATATCGCGTTTCGGGCATTGCGGCGCAGCTGACCGGATCATTGCCGCGATCGCTGCCGTGGCATCGCCGATCCGGTCAACGGCAAGTCGTCGCTAAGCGGAGGCCATCAGGCACGACCCTTCATGGGATTGCCGCTGTCCGGAGGCGCAATAACATACGCATGCGGATGGTAGTGGCTTGTGCCGATTGACTTTTCTGCGCTGCGTCTTTTGGGCTATGCTTGAAACTTCCCCCGCGAAAAAGTCATGGCGTCCAAGCCCAGCGTCTGACCACTTTCGTGCATGCTTTCACGTCGATCGAGGTTTCCCATGCGCAAGATGGTTTTGTCGCTGATGTCCGTCGCAGCACTGGTTCTGGCCGGTTGCAATGCTCCTTCTTCCTCGCAGCAGACCGGGTCCGCTGCACCCGCATCGGCGAGTACGGCAGCTGCCGCGCAGATCGCCAATGAGGTGAGTGGCACGATTTCCGTGCGGGGGTCCGTTCAGCCGTCGTCCAAGGCCTCGCTGGTGGTCAATCTGGTTGACGTGTCATCCACCGCGAATGCCAGTGCGCCGCCACTGGCGAGCAAGATGCTCACCCCGGTTGGCCCGTTCCCGCAGTCATTCCAGCTGAAGCTCGACCCGAGCAAGGTCAAGCCGGACGACCTGTATGTGGTGCAGGCCGTACTGACCGACGGCGAGCGTCATTATTCGATGCCGATCCAGGCACCGGTTCTGACCAAGGGCAACAAGAATGTGGTGGCGATCGAACTGGTTGGCGAGCAGACCCCGGGCGAGAAGGCGCTGGCCGAGTTCAACGCAGAAGAGAAGCAGCTCGGCGCGATGAAGGTCAGCCATGGCACCAAGCTGGAAAAGGATGCTTCGCGCGGCTGGCAGTTGTTCCGCCAGGATGGCAAGGTGAAATTCATTCGTGAGCTTGTCGACTACACCGACAAGACGTTCACCAGCACCGACTACGCGTACAAGGACGGCAAGCCGTGGGTGATCGTTCAGCAGATCAAGGCCAATCGGGATGCGAAACCCTCGGTAATCGATCGGGCCGGCTGGAGCGACAACGGTATCCTGATCCTGAAGCAGCATCAGGTCGGCAATGACGTGCAGGTGCTCGACGCCGATACTGCGGCGAAACTGCAGGCGCAGGGGCTGGAAATCCTCAGCCTGGCGACCAACGGCAAGAACAAGTAAGTCCGCTTGATCCGCAGCGGATGCGGTTCCCTGCCCCCGCTGCGGCGGGGGAGGGGAATCGGGAAGGCGCGCAAACCACGAAGCGAAGGAACCTGGCGTTCACCAAAACACCGCTTGCCGTCTCGTTTCCCGAGACGATTGGAAAAAAGAAAGGGCCGCCCGCGCCACGTGGACGGCCCTTTCGGTTTGCACGCAAACTCAGAACTTGATTTTCACGCCCATGTTGACGCTGTTGTAGGTTTGGCTGTTGTCGCTGAAACGGCCGCTGTAGCCGATCCAGCTGGTCACATTGGGGGAGAGCACCGCGGACAGTCCGAGGTTGGCGCTACCCCAGGTCTTGTCCGGCTTGAAACCCGTCATGGCGAAGGTGCCGTTCATGCTGTTCAGGCCGGCATCGATGGCGCTCGGATCAGCCTTGTTGTCATGATTCCATGCCAGTTCGGCGTAAGGCGAAAGCACGGTATTGCCAACATCCCAGTGACCTTCCAGACGCCAGCCGAGAGTGGTGAGCAGCGAGTCGCGCTGTTGCCTGCCAAACCACATGGCCGTGCTGTCGCTGCCATCTTCACTGAAGCCATTGACCTTGATGGTCTGCCACTCGATGTTCGCAAAGGGCCCGGTGCGCATGCCGTTGAAATCAAACCACCAGCCGCCATTCAGGCCGCCGCCCAGGTGCGAACCGTCGGGCTTGCCGCTCTCGGTACGCTGCAGGGTGCCGAGCTGGATGCGGCGATGGACGTCCTTGAAATTGTTTTCGCCGAAATCGACATAGCTGCCGACGTAGCCACCGCCGGCGTGGTAAGTGAGGTAGCCAAGCCCGGTGATGTCCTGCAGCGTGTACCCGCCGCCACCGGAAAAATAGGCATGGCTCTGGCCGGCGCCGAGTGCGAAGCCAGCGGACACATGGTCAGTGGCGTGTACGTCCGCGCCGATCGTGAGGTTGAAATTGTTGCTCGTGGTCCTGGGCGACGCGCTGCCCGCATCGAAGTTCTGGCGACTGTAATCGATGTTGACGAAGGCGCGGGTTTGACCGCCGTTGCTGTCGATCAGCATCTCGTTGCGGATGGCATGCGTCTGGACATTGACAGCATTCAATGCCGACTCACCCAGCAGAGAAATCTGTCCTGGCGCCTGCATTACCGAGATCACGTACTGTCCGAGCAGGGCGTGCGCGGCCGTGGTCGGATGCACGCCATCGGCGAACACGTAGCTCTGATCGGTACCCGCTGCATAAGTGTAGGGCAGCCCTGAACCTGCCGGTCCGCACTGCACCGAACTGGATCCGGCACCGCAGGCCGGGTCGGTGGCATTGACGAAACCGAAAGCTTGCGGCTTGGCGATCACTTCGGACAACAGGCCGTAGGCATTGATCGGGATGATGCCGGTATTCAATTGCGACAGGCCGGTGTTGAGTTGGCCGTTGAAGATCAGGCTGAGCCCGGTCAGTGAGGCAGCTGCTGACGGGCCCTGCGCGGCGGCATCCGGAGTCAGGCCGATATTGGGCAAATTGAACACCACGATGTTCCTGGCGCCGGCGGCCTGCAGTTGGCCGATCAGGGCGACTTCCTGCTGGGCCGCGGCAGCGACATTGGCCTGTGCCTGAGCCGGTGTTTCGAACGCACTCACGCCGGCGCCGGCCAGCACCTGCGCATCGATCTGCGCGGCGACCTGCGCGGCAATGGCAGGCGGCAACCCGGCCGTATTGGCGGCAATCAACTGTTGCGCAGCAGCACCCGCACCAACGGCGGTTGCGTGATAGAAAATGTCGTTGGCACCGCCCCAGATCGAATACAGCGCATTGCCGTTGGCCGGCCCGCCTGCCAGATAGGCATCGACCTGGCTGGTCAGGGTAGGCACCGCCGAAGGCGTGCCGGGCGAGTTGACGTTCACCCCCGCGCCACCCCAGGCGAAGTCGGTGCCGCCAAGCAGCGACGGGCTGAGCGTCTGGCCGAACTTGTCGGCGACGTGCTCGATCGCCGTGATGCCGGGATTGGTGGTAAAGCGCAGCGGCGGCTGGATGCCGGGGGCGAGAGCCAGCGATATATTGCCGTTGTCGCTGAGGCTGTCGCCGAAGACGAAGACTTGGCTGAAGTCCGTGGCGGCGGCAGCCGTGCTGAACAGCAAGGTGGCGGCAATGGCGCCAGCAAGGTGACGGGTGCGAAGCATGGGTAACACTCCTGGGCCGGGATGGCCTTGTTATCTGGGCGTTACGTTAATGCACCCCATACGGAAGCGCATGCTGCATCGCAGCGTGAACTGTGCGGATGCCTGGTCAGCGCTTGCCGGCCCGTGCCAGCGCATCGGCGAATGCGCTGTTGACGGGTGCCGCCACCGCCTTGGAGGCCGATGCGGTGGCACCCCGGTTGCTGCCGCGAGCGCGTCGCGGGTCGCCCTCATTGCCGGTCGCTGCATGACTTTCGCGCGCCTGCCCGGGCTCGTCATCCAGTCGCATGCTCAGGCCGATGCGTTTGCGCGGCAGGTCGACCTCCATCACCTTGACCTTGACGATGTCGCCGGCCTTCACCACGTCGCGCGGGTCCTTCACATAGGTGTGCGACAGCGCGGAGATGTGCACCAGGCCATCCTGATGCACGCCGATGTCGACGAACGCACCGAACGCGGCGACGTTGGTGACGCGGCCTTCGAGGATCATGCCCGGGCGCAGCTGCCTCAGATCGTCCACGCCTTCGGCAAAACTCGGCGCAACGAATTCCGGGCGCGGATCGCGGCCGGGTTTCTCCAGCTCCCTGAGAATGTCGCGCACGGTGGGCACGCCGAAGCGATCGTCGGTGAATTGCTCGGGCTTCAGGCCGCGCAGGAAGCCGCTGTCGCCGATGACGGATTTCACCTCGCGGCCGCACCGGGCGATGATCCGTTCGACCACCGGATAAGCCTCCGGATGCACCGCGCTGGCGTCCAGCGGGTTGTCGCCATTGGGCACGCGCAGGAAGCCGGCGCACTGCTCGAACGCCTTGTCGCCCAGCCGCGGCACCTTCAGCAATGCCTTGCGGTTCGCGAACGGGCCGTTGGCGTCGCGATGCTTCACCACGTTCTCGGCGACCAGCGCGGACAACCCGGCTACGCGCGCAAGCAACGCCGCCGAAGCGGTATTCACATCGACGCCGACGGCAGTGACGCAATCCTCGACGCGCGCGTCCAGCGCGCGCCCCAGCTTGATCTGATTCACGTCGTGCTGGTATTGCCCCACGCCGATGGCTTTCGGCTCGATCTTCACCAGCTCCGCCAGCGGATCCTGCAGGCGTCGCGCGATCGACACCGCGCCGCGCAGGCTCACGTCCAGCTCGGGAAATTCTTTCGCCGCCAGTGCGCTGGCCGAGTAGACCGAAGCGCCGGCTTCGCTGACCACGATCTTCGCCAGATGGAGCTCGGCGTGCTTTTTCATCAGCTCGCCGGCCAGCTTGTCGGTCTCGCGCGAGGCGGTGCCGTTGCCGATCGCGATCAGGTTCACGCCATGCCGCTTGGCCAGTCTGGCCAATTGCGCGATGGATTCGTTCCACTGCCGGCGCGGCTCGTGCGGATAGATCGTGTCGGTGGCCAGCAGCTTGCCGGTGGCATCGACCACCGCGACCTTGACCCCGGTGCGGATACCCGGGTCCAGCCCCATCACGGTTTTCGCACCGGCCGGCGCGGCCAGCATCAGATCCTTGAGATTGTCGCCGAACACGCGGATCGCCTCGTCCTCGGCGCCTTCGCGCACGCGGCCGAACAGATCGAGCGTGAGGTGCAGGTGCAGCTTCACCCGCCAGGTCAGGCGCACGGTTTCGCGCAGCCAGGCATCGGCGGCACGACCGCGATCGTGGATGCCGGCATGCGCGGCGACGCGGCCCTCGCCTTCGGCATGGCCCCGCTCGCTGTCGGCGGCAGGGCTGAGTTCCAGTTCGAGCACGCCCTCGTTGCGTGCGCGCATCAGCGCCAGCAGGCGATGCGAGGGAATCTTGCCGATCGGCTCGGCATGGTCGAAATAGTCGCGGAACTTCGCCCCCTCGGTTTCCTTGCCGGCGACGACCCGGGCGCGGATCTGCCCCTGCGTCCACAGCCAGTCGCGCAACTCGCCGACCAGTTGCGCGTCTTCGGCGATCGATTCCATCAGGATCGCGCGGGCGCCGTCCAGCGCGGCGCGCACGTCGGCGATACCCTTGCCGGCGTCGACGAAACCCCCGGCGAGCGCCTCGGGCGATTGCGTGGGATCCTCGCGCAGACCCAGCGCCAGCGGTTCGAGCCCGGCTTCGCGGGCGATCTGCGCCTTGCTGCGGCGCTTGGGCTTGTACGGCAGGTACAGGTCTTCGAGCCGCGCCTTGGTGTCGGCGCCGAGCAGGTCGCCCTTCAGGGCCTCGGTCAGCTTGCCCTGTTCCTCGATGCTGGCAAGGATGGCCGCGCGCCGATCCTCCAGTTCGCGCAGGTAGTGCAGGCGCTCCTCCAGCAGGCGCAGCTGGGTGTCGTCCAGGCCACCGGTGGCCTCCTTGCGGTAGCGCGCGATGAACGGCACGGTGGCGCCGCCGTCGAGCAGATCCACCGCTGCCCGCACTTGCGCGGGTTTGGCGGCGATGTCCTGGGCAATGCGTTGTTCGATGCTGAGCATGGGTGACTTGCAGTTCCTTGCGACGGCAGCAGCTGCCGGATGAAAACGAGCGGACGATCGATAATGACGGCAAGCGGCTTCGCCGTGCCTGGGTCGGTGCCGTCGAGGC
>SCRF01000051.1 GCA_004322005.1 Rhodanobacter sp.
TTCAAAAAAAGTCATCGTAAGGGAGTTCTACCCAGGGACGGAAAACGGCGGGCATGTGCCCGCCGTTTGCTTTAGTGCGCTCGAATAACCCCGATGTGTGTGTAGGAGCGCGCTTGCGCGCGATGCTCTTGTGCAATCCCTGACAAGAGCATCGCGCGCAAGCGCACTCCTACGAACGCGTCTCGGGCGTCAACGGTTGTCCAGCGTCGCGCCGGTCAGCAGTCCGCGTGCCAGCATGCTGCACTGGCGTCGATACAGCAGCAATTGCCATTGCCGTCCACCGACCTGCCGCCACAGTACCGCCGAGCGGACTGCCGCAAGCAGGTTGGCGCGCACCTTTTCGACCACGCTGGGCTGCTGCAATTGCAGCGGGTTGCCGCTGACCATCACCCGCGGTTTCAGGGTGGACAGGGTGGACGCATAGATTTCGGCCAGCCGACCGGCGACCTGCGTCGACCCTTGGCCGAAGTGTTCGACCTGCCGCTGCGCGGCGACGATGCCTTGCTGAAGCTTGTCCAGCAGGTCCGGCCGGGCCGACAGGCTGCGTTCCAGCCGCATCACGGTCACCACCATGCGGGTCACCGACATGTCGCGGTCGCTCTCGTCGAGTTGCGCGATCAAACTGCGCAGGCCCAGCCGCAGATTGGAGACGTTGCCATACACGGCGACGACCGATGGAGCGTCGATGCGGAACACGCTGGCGACGCTGGTCTCCATCGCGTTTTCGTCGCAACGTCCCTCATTGGCCAACTGCTGCGCCAGTACACAGGCCTGGAACAGGCCCGCAAGGGCAAGCACGCGCTCCTCATTCATGCCAAAGGTTTCAAACACGAGGTTGCCGATCTCCGCTAGTGGCTACCGATGAAGGGGAGGGGAGCGATGTCGGCAGCAAGCCACCGAAGGGGGCGTCGGTCGCGGCGATCACCGCGCCGCCAAGGCAGACTTCGCCAGCATAGAGGACCACGGACTGTCCCGGGGTGACGGCGCGTTGCGGTTCGTCGAAGCGTACCTCAAGACGGTCGCCAAGGACGCTTACCGCACACCCCTGGTCATGCTGGCGGTAGCGGGTCCTGGCGGTGCAGCGGAAATCTGCGGCCGGCGCGGCACCGGCAACCCAGGTCGCTGATTCCGCCTGCAGCCGCCGCGAATACAGCCAGCGGTTTTCGCCACCCTGGGCCACCCACAGCACATTGGCGGCCACATCCTTGCCGACCACGTACCAGGCCTCGCCGCTGGCGCCGTGGCGCCCACCGATACCCAGCCCGTTGCGCTGGCCCAGGGTGTAATACATCACGCCCTGATGTTCGCCGATCCGCTCGCCGCCGGGCGTACGCATCTCACCCGGGCGGGCAGGAATGTACTGGGCCAGAAAGCTCCGGAAATCGCGCTCGCCGATGAAACAGATGCCGGTGGAATCCTTCTTCGCTTGGGTGGGCAACATCGCCTCGCGTGCCAGCTCGCGCACGCGGCTTTTCTCGATGTCGCCGACCGGAAACAGCGTGGCAGCGAGTTGCTGCTGGCCCAACGCGTGCAGGAAATAGGTCTGATCCTTGCCCGGGTCCACGGCCCGCAGCAGGCGATAGCGGCCATCGTCGCCGCGATCGATGCGCGCGTAGTGGCCGGTGGCGATTTTCTCGGCACCCAGTGCCCGTGCCTCGTTCAGGAATGTCTTGAACTTGATCTCGCGGTTGCACAGCACGTCCGGATTCGGTGTGCGACCGGCGCGGTATTCGGCCAGGAAATGCTCGAATACGCCGTCCCAGTATTCGACGGCGAAGTTGCGCGCATGGAACGGTATGCCGAGTCGCCCGCACACCGCCACGGCATCCTTGCGGTCGGCGTCGGTGCTGCATGGACCGCTGCGTTCATCTTCCTCCCAGTTCTGCATGAACAGGCCTTCGACCTGATGGCCGGCCTGTTGCAGCAGCAGCGCTGCCACCGAGGAATCGACGCCGCCGGAGATGCCCAGCATCACCTTCATGTCGAGAGACTCCCGGGCAGGTAGTGCAAGGTATCCAGCGGCAACCGCTGGCCGGCCAGCCAGGCATCGATGCTGAGCAGCACCAGCGGGCTGCGCAGGCGCTCGCCGAGCGCGGCGATCTCGCCACGGTTGAGCCACAGCGCCCGCCGGATGCCGGTATCCAGCGCGCGTGCCGCATCGTGGCTCACGGCGCGCGCGGCAAAGCTGAAACGAACGACTGCATCGCCATGTTCGGTACTGCGCCACTGGTGCACTCCGATCAGGTGCTGCAGTTCCACCGTCCAGCCGGTTTCCTCCAGGGTCTCGCGCAGGGCCGCCGCGATCAGGCTTTCGCCATCGTCCAGATGTCCGGCAGGCTGATTCCAGGCGATCCGGTCACCCACTTCTTCCTCGACCATCAGGTAACGGTCGCCATCGGCCACCACGCAGGCCACGGTGACGTGTGGTCGCCAGATTTCGTTTGTCGGGGATGGCTCGGTCATGGTTGGTGACGGCACTGGAAAAGCCGCCATTGTGCCATTACCTATGCCGGTGGTCGCGCATGGAGCTGCATCCAGTGCGGCGTATACTTCCTGTCAGAGATCTGATACCCGGCAAGCCATGGCTCACGAACCCGAAAACGAACAAGACAGCGGCCGCGGACTGGCGGTGGAAACCGCGAAACCGGAGGCGGCGCGCCCCCCCCTGTTTCAGGTGCTGCTGCTGAATGACGACTTTACTCCGATGGATTTCGTGGTAGAGGTACTGCGAGGTTTTTTCAACCTGGACCAGGAGCAGGCGGTACAAGTGATGTTGCACGTGCATACTCGCGGCAAGGGCGTCTGCGGGGTGTTTACCCGCGAGGTGGCCGAGACCAAGGTGACCCATGTGAACGAATATTCACGTTCCCATCAGCACCCGTTGTTGTGCACTATGGAAAAGCTTTGAGCGCCCCCATTTCCTGCTCATCGCGGCGTTGAAAGCCGCCCAATTCTGCAAGCGGAGACGATCCGAATGTTCAGCAAGGATCTGGAAGTCACCATTGGCCACTGCTACAAGCAGGCCCGCGAACAACGCCACGAATTCATGACGGTGGAGCATCTGCTGCTGGCGCTGACCGAAAACCAGTCCGCCGTGGGGGCGTTGCGTGCCTGCGGGGTGGATCTGCCGCGGCTGTCCGCCGAACTGACGCGCATCATCGCCGAGACCGTGCCGGTGCTGCCGCACGGCGACGAACGCGATACGCAACCCACGCTGGGTTTTCAGCGGGTGTTGCAGCGGGCCGTCTATCACGTGCAGTCTTCCGGCCGCAAGGAAGTCACCGGCGCGAACGTGCTGGTGGCAATTTTCGGCGAGAAGGATTCGCATGCGGTGTATTTCATGCACCAACAGGAAATCACCCGCCTCGACGTGGTCAACTACATTTCGCACGGCATCGCCAAGATCGGCGACGAACCGGCCGCCAGCATGCCGGGTGGCGCTGAACGCGAAGGCGAGGAGGGTGGCGAGAAGGGCAATCCGTTGCACGAATTCGCCAGCAACCTCAACGAGCTGGCGCTGGAAGGCAAGATCGACCCGCTGATCGGTCGCGCCGACGAGATCGAGCGCACCATCCAGGTATTGTGCCGCCGGCGCAAGAACAATCCGTTGTATGTCGGCGAGGCCGGCGTGGGCAAGACCGCGCTGGCCGAAGGCCTGGCCAAGCGTATCGTCGACGGCGAGGTGCCCGAGGTGCTGGAAAGCGCCACGATCTGGTCGCTGGATCTGGGTGCGCTGGTGGCCGGCACGAAGTACCGCGGCGATTTCGAGAAGCGGCTCAAGGGAGTGATCAATCAGCTCAAGAAGCAGCCCGGGGCGATCCTGTTCATCGACGAGATCCACACCATCATCGGTGCCGGTTCGGCGTCGGGCGGCACCATGGATGCGTCGAACCTGATCAAGCCGATGCTGGCGTCGGGCGAATTGCGCTGCATCGGGTCGACCACGTTCCAGGAGTATCGCGGCGTGTTCGAGAAGGATCGCGCGCTGGCCCGGCGTTTCCAGAAGGTCGATGTGGTCGAGCCCACCGTGGCGGACAGCATCGAGATCCTCAAGGGCCTGCGCTCGCGCTTCGAGGAGCATCACCATGTGGCCTATACCAACGAGGCGTTGAAGGCGGCGGTGGACCTGTCGGTCAAGCACATCCCCGACCGCTTGCTGCCGGACAAGGCGATCGACGTGATCGACGAGGCCGGCGCGCGTCAGCGGCTGCTGCCCGAGGATCAGCGCACCGGCACGGTCGGCGTGACCGAGGTCGAATACATCATCGCCAAGATGGCGCGGATTCCGGCCAAGCAGGTGTCGGCGTCGGATCGCGATGTGCTGCGCAACCTCGAACGCAACTTGAAGATGGTCGTGTTCGGCCAGGATCCGGCGATCGAGGCGCTGGCCGCGTCGATCAAGATGGCCCGCTCGGGCCTGGCCGATCCGTCCAAGCCGATCGGCTGCTTCCTGCTCGCAGGTCCGACCGGCGTCGGCAAGACCGAGGTGACCAAGCAGCTGGCGATGCAACTGGGCATCGAGATGATCCGCTTCGACATGTCCGAATACATGGAGGGCCATTCGGTATCGCGATTGGTGGGTGCCCCCCCGGGCTACGTCGGTTTCGACCAGGGTGGCTTGCTGACCGAGGCGGTGACCAAGCACCCGCATGCGGTATTGCTGCTGGACGAGATCGAGAAGGCGCACCCGGATGTGTTCAACATCCTGCTGCAGGTGATGGATCGCGGCGTGCTGACCGATACCAACGGTCGCGAGGCGAACTTCAAGAACGTGGTGGTGGTGATGACCACCAATGCGGGCGCGGCGCTGGCCTCACGCCGCAGCATCGGCTTTGTCGAGCAAAAGCACGATTCGGACGCGATGGAAGTGATCCGGCGTACCTTCACCCCGGAGTTCCGCAACCGGCTGGACGCGATCATCCAGTTCAGTGCGCTCGATTTCGAGCACATCCTGCGTGTGGTCGACAAGTTCCTGATCGAACTGGAGAGTCAGCTGACCGAGAAACGCGTGAGCCTGGATATCGGCGCCGATGCGCGTGGCTGGCTGGCCGAGCACGGTTTCGACCCGCAGATGGGTGCCCGGCCGATGGCGCGGGTGATCCAGGAGAAGGTCAAGCGCGCGCTGGCCGACGAGCTGCTGTTCGGCAAGCTGTCCGGGGGCGGCCAGGTACGCCTGAGCGTGCGCGATGGCGAGTTGCAGGTGGATTGCGAGGCCGTCGAAACGCTGCCGGCCGTAGTCGAGTAGTGCGCTGCCGAGGTCGGCGCTGGCCGGCCCCGGTGTTGCCGATGGCTTTGGCAGCGAGGTTGTCGGCCCCGCTCCATGAAACGCAAAAAGGCCGCGCATGGCGCGGCCCCTTCATGGTGAACGCGCCGACTGCATTTACTTCATGCGGTAGGTGATGCGCCCCTTGCTCAGGTCGTACGGGGTCATCTCGATCTTGACCTTGTCGCCCGTGAGTATGCGGATATAGTGCTTGCGCATGCGGCCTGAAATATGGGCGATGACGACGTGCCCGTTCTCCAGCTGTACGCGAAACATGGTGTTGGGCAAGGTCTCCTGGACCGTGCCTTCCATTTCGATGACGTCGTCTTTGGCCATGTGTTCCGAGGGTCACGCACAGCCGTCATGGCTGCGTAAGCCGTCGATTATGCCATGAATAGGCGCCAGGTTGAAGAATCCCCGAATATTCGCTCAAGAGAAATGCTCATCCAGCTTGCGCCGGATTTCCTGCTCGATCATGCCTTTCAGCGGCGTCAGCATCATTCCCAGCCGCACATTGACCTGGATGGCGTCGCTGTGGACGGTGATCGTGCCGCTAGCGCCAGGGCGGGAAAAGTGCAAGGTGTCGCCATGCCACTGACCATCCATGCCGAATTTCTCCCGCATGCGCACGGCTACCCGGTCGACCACCGCGTGGGCGGCGGCGATCGAAAGTTGATGCGGGCGGCGAATGTCGATAGTCGGCATGGCGTGATTCCAGCGTAAACCGGCCATCATAATGCCAGTCATGTGCCGGTGTGCGGCAGGCTGCTAGAGTTTCGCGGTCTACCGGCAGGGTCATCCATGCGTATCGAATTTCTCAATGCAGCCCGTGAAGATTTCCTTTGGGAGCAGGCGCAGCTGAGCATCGGCAGCGCGCCTGACAATGATCTCGTGCTGGCTGCCGACCAGGCCGCGGCCCGGCATTTGCGAATCCAGCAGGATCGTCGCGGCTGGGTGCTGCAGTTGCTGCCTTCCGCTGCCCGCATCTATGTCAATGCGCGGCCGGTGCGCGAGCGGGCATTGCTGCGTGCCGGCGACGTAGTCAGCGTGGGCGATTGCCGCCTGCTGCTGCGCGACGATCAGGACCCGGCACTGAGACCGCCACTGGCGGTGCCGGAACAGGGGCGCTGCACCGTTGCCCTGCGTGTGGTGGCTGGCCCGCTGTCCGGTCGGGTGCTGCCGTTGCATGACATCCTTGAACTCGGTCCGCAGGGGCGCTGCCCGCTGGAATTGCCGCAGGGCGAGGTCGCTGCGTTGCGTGTCTGCTGGCAGGATGGCAGCTTGCTGCTTGAAGTCGTGCAGTCGGCCACGCGCCATCCGGTGCGGGTCAACGGGGTCGCCGTGGAACGGGTGGCGTTGCGGCCCGGCGATCAGATCGGGCTGGCCATGCACCGGTTCGTGGTGGATGCGCCGGGGCTGGAGCCGGAACCGGAAATCGTCAGGCCCGAGCCGTTGCACCAGCAACTTCCGGAAGCGGCGGCGGGCCCGCCAGGTGAAGTGTGGTGGTTGATCGCCACCGCTGCCGTGCTGGCATTCGGTATTGCGCTGGTACTGCTGATTCGATTCTGAGCGATCATGCCCGGGCATATGCCCGGGGAGTTGACCGCGCCATGCTGCGCCGCGCCATAATGTGCGGAATACTATCGACGGGGTGCAACAGCAGGTGAGCAGAGTCTGGAATTTCAGCGCTGGTCCGGCGGCGATGCCGCAGTCCGTACTCGAGCGCGCGCAACGCGAATTGCTGGATTGGAACGGCAGCGGCGCTTCGGTGATGGAACAATCCCATCGCGGCAAGCGGTTCATCGAGATGGCGGCGCAGGCCGAGACCGACCTGCGCACACTGCTGGCGGTCCCCGCCGATTACGCCGTGCTGTTCCTGCAAGGTGGCGCCACCCAGCAGTTCGCACAGATCCCCATGAACCTTGCCGGCGAAGGCGGCAGCGCCGATTACGTCGACAGCGGCCACTGGAGCGCCAAGGCCATCAGCGAGGCGGCCGCGTATGTACGGGTCAACGTGGCGGCCAGCGGCCAGGCCGATGATTACCGGCGCTTGCCGTCGCGTGACAGCTGGCAGCTCGACCCGCAGGCAGCTTATGTGCACTACACGCCGAACGAGACGATACACGGGGTGGAGTTTCGTGAAATTCCCGACGTCGGCGCGGTGCCGCTGGTGGCGGACATGTCGTCGAACATCCTGTCCGAACCGCTGGACGTATCGCGCTTCGGCCTGATCTACGCCGGCGCGCAGAAAAACATCGGTCCATCCGGCCTGCTGGTGATGATCATCCGTCGCGACCTGTTGCAGCGGGCGACCCGGCCGATGGCGCGGATCTTCCGCTTTGCCGAACAAGCCGCGCACGATTCCATGCTCAACACACCCAACACCTGGGGCTGGTATCTGGCCGGGCTGACTTTCCAGTGGCTGCTGGCGCAGGGCGGACTCGCCGCGATGGGCGAGCGCAACCATGCCAAGGCCGCCCTGTTGTACCAGACCATCGACGGATCGGGCGGTTACTACCGCAATCCGGTCGATCCATCTGCGCGATCGCGCATGAACGTCCCGTTCACCCTGCACGACGGCGCGCTGGACGCGGTGTTCGTGCGGGAGTCGGAGGCCGCCGGCCTGCTCGCGCTGAAGGGCCACAAGGCGTTGGGCGGCATGCGTGCCTCGCTCTACAACGCGGTGCCGCTGGAGGCGGTCCGGGCGCTGACGGAATTCATGCGGGATTTCGCCCGCCGGCATGGCTGATTCGTCATCCGACGTGTTTTCCGGCAAGATGCACATCCATCATTTGGACTTCTTTACTTCCAGGCCAAGGCATGACTGACCCCAAGAACCCGCTGAACGAAATGCGCGAACGCATCGACAGCATCGACCGGCAGATCCAGCAGCTGATTTCCGAGCGCGCCAACCGTGCGCAGGAAGTGGCGAAAGTGAAGGGCGAGGGGCTTTCGGCGATCGACTATTACCGTCCGGAACGCGAGGCCCATGTACTGCGCATGGTGGTCGACCGCAACGACGGTCCGCTGCCGGACAGCGAGATGGTGCGGCTGTTCCGCGAAATCATGTCCTCGTGTCTGGCGCAGGAGGACCCGCTGAAGATCGGCTTTCTCGGCCCGGAAGGCACGTTCTGCGAGCAGGCCGTGCACAAGCACTTCGGTCACGCCGCCTACGGCTTGCCACTGGGCAGCATCGAGGAGGTGTTCCAGGAAGTTGCCGCCGGGCATGCCGACTTCGGCGTAGTGCCGGTGGAAAACTCCGGGCAGGGCATGATCCAGGTCACGCTGGACATGTTCCTCACCTCCAATGCCACCATTTGCGGCGAGGTGGAATTGCGCGTGCATCAGTGCCTGCACTCGCAAACCGGCAAGCTGGAGGACATCAAGCACGTCTATGCGCATGCGCAGTCGCTGCAGCAGTGCAAGACCTGGCTGCGGCTGAACCTGCCCGACGTCGAATGCATTGCGGTCGGCAGCAATGCCGAGGCGGCCAGGTTGGCGCGACATGCCGACGACGCCGCGGCGATTGCCGGCGAGTCGGCCGGAAAAGTCTATCGCCTCAAGACCGTGGCCACCGGCATCGAGGATCGCGCGGACAACACCACGCGCTTCCTGGTGATCGGCCGTTCGCTGTTTCCGCCGTCCGGCAACGATCGCACCTCGCTGCTGATCACCGTGAACGACAAGCCGGGAGCCTTGTATGACGTGCTCAGCCCGTTCGCCAAGCATGGCATCAGCCTGAACCGGATCGAATCGCGACCGGCGCATACCGGCAAGTGGCAATACGCATTTTTCATCGATGTCTCCGGGCATATCGATCAGGCGCCGTTGCAGGCCGCCGTGCAGGCAATCGGCCAGTCGGCCGCGACGGTGCGCGTGCTGGGGTCCTATCCGGTGGCATTGCCTTGACGTGGCACGTGGCCGACGCGTCGCCCCACCGCGCCTGAAGAAATTCTGCCTGGAGAAATCTGCTTGAATCGACTCGACTGGAGCAGCCAACCAGGCCGGTCCTTGCACGGCACGGTGCCGGTGCCGGGAGACAAATCCGTTTCGCACCGTGCGCTGATGCTGGCCGCGATCGCCGAGGGGGATTCGCGGATTCGCGGGTTCCTGGAGGGCGAGGACACCCGCGCCACGGCGGCCGTGCTGGCGCAGCTGGGCGTGCGCATCGAGACTCCGGCGGCCGGCGAGCGCGTGGTGCACGGTGTCGGCCTGCATGGCCTGCGCGGCGTGTCGCAGCCGCTGGATTGCGGCAACGCCGGTACCGGCATGCGCCTGCTGACCGGGTTGCTGGCCGGGCAGGCATTCGACAGCACGCTGGTCGGCGATGCCTCGCTGTCGAAACGGCCGATGCGCCGGGTGACCGATCCGCTGACCCAGATGGGCGCGCGGATCGATACCCGCCAGGGCCTGCCGCCGCTGCACGTGCATGGGGGACAGCCGTTGCACGGCATTCGCTACGCCTTGCCGGTGGCCAGCGCCCAGGTGAAATCGGCGCTGCTGCTGGCTGGCCTGTATGCGGATGGCGAAACCGCGATCATCGAGCCGCACCCGACCCGCGATTACACCGAACGCATGCTTGCCGCATTCGGCTGGCCGATTCGCTTCGAGCCAGGGCACGCCAGCCTCGAAGGCGGCCATACGCTGCATGCCACGGATGTGGACGTGCCGGCCGATTTTTCCTCGGCGGCGTTCTTCCTGGTCGCCGCCAGCATCGTGCCCGGTTCCGAACTGCGCCTGCCGGCGGTGGGCCTGAATCCGCGCCGCACCGGCCTGCTGCAGGCGCTGCGCCTGATGGGCGCGGACATCGCCATCGAGCGGCAACACGAAAGCGGCGGCGAGCCGGTGGGCGATCTGGTCGTGCGTCACGCACCGCTGCATGGCGTCGAACTGCCCGAAGCGCTGGTGCCGGACATGATCGACGAATTCCCCGCCCTGTTCGTCGCCGCCGCCGTGGCCAGTGGCCGCACGCTCATCCGCGGTGCCGCCGAGCTGCGGGTGAAGGAATCCGACCGCATCGCCACCATGGCCGCCGGTCTGCGCGCGCTCGGCGCCAGCATCGAGGAAACGCCGGACGGCGCGATCATCCACGGCGGCCGGCTCGGTGCCGGCAGCGTGGAAAGCCATCTCGACCATCGCATCGCGATGAGTTTCGCAGTGGCCGGGCTGGTCGCCGGCGGCCCGGTTCGAATCCAGGACTGTTCGCACGTCGCGACCTCGTTTCCGGGCTTTCTGGAGCTGGCCAACGGCTGCGGTTTCGCGTTGCGCGCGGTCGACTGAATCGATCGATCGCCTGACCACGCCGCGTGTAGGAGCGCGCTTGCGCGCTCCTACGGTACTGTTTCACCGCTCCGCCACGAGATTGCCCATGCCGAACGCCGCCCCCCCTTTCATCGTCGCCATTCCCGCACGCTACGGCTCGACCCGCCTGCCGGCCAAGCCGCTGCGCGAGATCGGCGGGATACCGCTGGTGGTGCGGGTGGCGCAGCGTGCGCTGCAGGCCGGCGCCAGCCAGGTGGTGGTGGCGGTGGACGATCCGCGCATCGCCGACGCGCTGGCCGGGCAGGATGGCGTGCAAATCTGCATGACCCGCGGCGACCACGCTTCGGGCAGCGACCGGCTGGCCGAATGCGCGGCGCATTGCGGCTGGACCGACGACGTCATCGTGGTGAACCTGCAGGGCGACGAGCCGTTTGCCCCGGCGGCAGGCATCCGCGCCGTGGTGCGAGCCCTGGCCGATGACGACGTGCCGGTGGCGACCCTGGCCACGCCGATCCTCGACGCCGCCGAGCTGTTCGATCCGAATGTGGTGAAGCTGGTGCGGTCGGTGCACGGGCGGGCGCTGTATTTCAGCCGCGCACCGCTGCCGTGGGCGCGCGATGCGTTCGCCGCCGATCGGCATGCGCTGCCAGCCGGCACGCCGTTCCTGCGGCATATCGGCATCTATGCGTACCGCGCCGGGTTCCTGGCACGTTACACCGCGCTCAGCCGTACGCCGCTGGAGCAGGCCGAGTCGCTGGAACAGCTGCGGGTGCTGGAACACGGTCATGCGATTGCCGTGCAGCTCACGCCCGAACCGTTCCCACCCGGTATCGACACGCCAGCCGATCTCGAACGCGCCGAGCAGTGGTTGCGCACGCACGCGTGAGCCACCCGCAAGCAGAGCGGTGGTTTGCACGGCTATACAAAAATTCACGACGATCAATCGGCATGGCGTTTCTCCGGTATCGACGGCAGGCAGTGTTGTTTACGAGGGACGACGCCGGCGGCCAAGTCGAGCATCCAATGACCATGGGCCAGCACCCATCATGAGCAGGTACAGGCAGCCAAGAAGCATGCAGAAATCGTTGCGCGCTTCATGCGCCATGCTCTAGAAGCCATATCGCGGCATCGACGGCACGTGAAAGATCCAGAGGTCGTGTCCAAGCAGAATCGGCAGCTTCGTCGACACAATGGCCACGATCGTCACGATGAGCAACGGAATGGCCGCGAACCGTGTCGCAAGGCCAGGAACGATCAGGAGTCCGCAGACAATCTCGAACCCGCCGACAAACGGTCCCAGCACGTCAGGCCAAGGTATGCCGATCCTGGAAAAACGACCCGCACCCAGCAACGCCGGGAAGATCAGTTTTTGCAGTCCTTCGGGGAAAAACACCACCAGGCCGACAAGCAAGCGCACCAGCACCGTCCAACCCGTCGTGCGGCTATCGAACTCCCGTGACAAGATCATCGGCGGGTCTCCTTGGCCTTCTCGTGGAACAGTTCTCCGAAAAGTTCTTGAACCTTGCGTTTGGCACTGGCGAGAGCACGGCGGCCTTGCGGCGTGATTCGATAGAAGCGGCGATTCAACTTGCCGGTGCGGATCTGGGTCGAGGTCAGGTGCCCCTTCTTCTCCAGTCCGTGCAGGACGGGGTATAGCGTACCGGGGCTGAGCTGATAGCCGTGATAGGCCAGCTCGTCGATCATTGCCTGGCCGTAGATCGGTGCTTCCGCCGCGTGATGCAGCAAGTGCAAGCGGATCAGGTGGGAGTCGTTTCAGGGAGTGTCTACGGCATCGCTCGCGCTACGCAGAACGGCGAAACCGGAGCGTAGTAAGAGCGCGGCCAGTCCAAGGGCAATGAGCTGGTCAGGCCATGCAGCGTCGAAAACCCATACCCCTGCGGCGGCGAGTAGCACGGAGAGATTGGCGGCGATGTCATTGCGCGAGCAGATCCAGACCGATGCCATGTTGAGATCGTCGTTACGATGCCGGTACAGCAGCATCAGGCACAGGCCGTTGGTGGCGAGGCCCAGCAGGCTGAAAGCGCCCATCCACGTAAACAACGGTTCGGCGGGATGCCACCAACGCCAGGCCAACTGGATCAGTACAAGCAGCCCGGCCGTCACAATCAGACCGCCCTTGATACGGGCCACCTGCGCCTTGGCCAACACGCTGCGACCGACGGCCCATAGGCTAATCAGGTAAGTCAGCGCATCACCCAAATAGTCGAAACTGTCCGACAGCAGCGCTGAGGAATGCGCCTGTAATGCGGCAACGACCATGATCACGAAAGCGATGGCGTTGATGACGAGTACGGTCTTCAACACGCCCCGCTGCCGGATCGCCAACTGCGTGGCCGCAACTCCGCAGCATTCGTCGCAGTTCGCCATCACCTTGCCTCTCTGATGGACGCCCGCTGGAACAAGGCATAAAGGAACTGCTGGGTGGTGTTGAACGGTGTCGCGTGAAGTTCCAGCGTGCTGTCGATCAGCGTGAAGCCATCGCCGAGTGCATGCGTCAGTCCCTCAGCGTCATAGCGCACCATATCCAGTCCACTGCACTTCATCGGGCCGTCCGGTCCGAACGCGGCCAGCACGGCATGGCCACCCGGCTTGAGCGCATGGGTCAGCTGCCGCACGTAGTTCGCGCGCTGTGCTGCCTCGGTCAGGAAGTGGAAGACAGCGCGGTCATGCCATACGTCGTAGCGAGCTTCCTGCAACGGCGTGTCAAGAATATCCACCGCGAGCCAAGTCACCGCATTGGCCGACTCGTCCAGGCGCTCGCGGGCGATGCTCAAGGCTTCCGCGGAAATATCCAGGACACTGAGGTCGCGATAGCCGCGCGCGAGCAGGTCATCGACCAGGGTCGACGCACCGCCGCCGACATCGAGCACCGCGGCGCCACGATCGGGGGCGACTCGCTCGATCAAGGCCAGCGACCTGTCCAGGTGCGGTCGGTACCAGCTCACCGCATCGGTGGCCTTGGTCGTGTAGACGGTCTCCCAGTGTTGTTGGCGATTCATGCGGTGCTGTCCTCAGTGACCATGGCGGTGATGCATGTCCGGATAGTGCGGATGACTGTGGATCAGCGGCTCATGTGCATGCGGATGGGTGTGGGGCTTCTCGACATCCCACGGAAAATCGTGCGTGTGCTGATGATGGGTGTCGTGGCGATGGTAGTGATCGTGTGCCAGCGTTTCATGCGTATGTTCATGCTCATGGCGCTCGCTCATGTGCAGCCAAACGCCGATGGCCATCAAGGCACCGGCCAGCCAGAAAGCAAAGCCAGTGCTTCCGGCAAACAGCACCAGCGAGAGCGCGGCACCCAGAAAAGGCGCCGTGGAAAAATAGGCGCCGGTCCGCGCCGTGCCCAGATTGCGCAACGCCAGCACGAACAGCACCAGACTCAAGCCGTAACCGAAAAAGCCGAGCACGCCGGTGGCCAGCAAGGGCCCGACGTGGGGAAAACGGTAGCCGATGGCGAGCGCGATGGTGATGTTGATCGCCCCGGCCACGCCGCCCTTGATCGCTGCAATCTGTACTGGGTCGCCACCGGCCACCGGGCGGGTCAGATTGTTGTCGATCGCCCAGCACAAGCAGGCCCCCGCCACCGCCACCGCGCCCCACGGCACCGTGTCCGCGCTCTGGTGTTGCCACGACAGCAGCATGGCGCCGGCGACAATCGCCAGCATGCCCAGGAACACGCGCCGGTCCACGTTCTCACGAAACACCACCCAGGCCAGCACGGCGGTGAGCACGCTTTCCAGATTCAGCAACAGGGTCGCTGTCGAGGCCGCGGTGTACACCAGGCCCAGCATCAGCAGGATCGGGCCAAGCACACCGCCGAACAGCACGGCACCGGCCAGCCACGGCGCATCCTGCCGCGTCAATGCCGCCTCGGTAATCGCCTGTCCGCGCAGGCGGCGCAGCAGCATCCACACCGACAGGCCGATGCCCGATCCGGCATAGAGCAAACCCGCCAGAAGCAGGGGCGGCATGCTACCCAGCAGCATCTTGGCTAGCGGGGTGCTGATGCCAAACAGCGCCGCGGCCGCCAGTGCCTGGAAAATGCCGTGAGTGTGGTCGGGATTCGCGAGCTTCATGGGCACATCTTACGCGGCTGATGGGTAGCCCCGGCAGGCAATGCAATTGTCTAACACAGCGAGAATTGCTTACGATATTTGAATGATTCGTGCGAAACCGCCCCTGCTGACCCGCTTACGCCGCCATCGCGGCCTGTGGATGCTGGCTGTCGCGGTGCTGCTGATCAAGCTCGTCACCAGTTCGATCTGTCTTGGCGACGGCCTCAAAGCCCGACTGGTCGATGCGAAAGCGGCTACCAGTGCGCTCGTGGTCATGGACTCGGCGACCACCGATGCATCCGACGAAAGTGCGTGTCTGCTCGGTGAACCGGGTGGCTGCCATTGCGTCTGTGCCCACGCGCTAACCTTGACGACCAACATGACGCTCTTCGTCGCGCCCGTCGACGCGACGATGGAATCTTCCCGCCTTTCTCTAGGCCTCGTGCCGGATACGACCGGCTCGCTGTTGCGCCCTCCGATCTCCTGAAACCGCTCCGTTTCGCGATGAAACCGCCGGTGCGGTTCATCGCTTCGTGATCGTTTTCAGGAGATGGCTTCATGTCTGTTTTACGTTCGGTGCCCATCGGCGCCGTGTGTCTGTTGTATGCGGCGATGCTCAGTGCCGCCCCTCTATCCCCTCCTTCCCCTCCGGTCGTTGCCCTATCGACATCGCCGGTATCGTCCCCACTTCAAGAGGCGGTACGCCGCATCTGGCAGGCGAGCCCCGAGGTGCAAGCCGCGCGTGCGGCTCTCGACGCCGCCCGTGCTCGTGCGCGCGCCGCCGCGCAGCCGCTGTACAACCCGTCGCTTTCGCTCGATGCGGAGAACGCCGATGTCAATCGGCGCACCGCGGGCATCAGTCTGGCGCTGGATCTTTCCGGCAAGCGTCGCGCCCGGGCCAGTCAAGGTGAAGCCGAGCTGCTTGCCGCCGAGGCGGCCTATAACCTCTTGCGTCGTGACGTCGCTGCACGCTGGTTGAAAGCCTGGTCGACGGCTGCACTCGCCGCCCGACAGAGCGAACTGGGGCAACGCCGCCTGACGCTGATGCAGCGCTTCGATGATTTGGCCGCGCAACGGCTGAAGGTGGGCGACATCAGCAGTCCGGAACGCGATCTGGCCGGTCTGGCGCTCGGTGAGGCGCAGGTGCAACAAGCCACACTCGCGGGCAATGAAGCGGCGGCCCGCGCGGCGTTGCTGGCCATCAGCGGCGATCAACTCGCCGCGTTGCCAGTGTTGCCCAGCGGCCTGTCACCGACGGCGGGCAGTGTCACGCCGTTGCCCGTCGATGAGCTGCCCGAACTGCGGCAATCCCGTGCCCAGCAAGCGAGCGCCGAGGCCGGTGTACAGGTCGCCCGCCGGGCACGTATCCCCGATCCCACGCTGAGCCTGACCGGCGGACAAGTGCGCAGCGGGCCGCGCACCGATCAGGTGATCGGTCTGAGCGTGTCCATTCCTTTGCCCGTGCTCAACACCGGTCGTGCCGAAGTGGCTGCCGCCAGGGCGGAGGCCGATGCGGCAGCCGCCAGCGTGCGTTCGCGCCAGTTTGTGTTGCGTGCGGGCCTGCAGGAAGCGCAAGCCCGCTATGCCGCCTTGCGGCATGCCACCGAGGCGTTCCGCAGCGGTCGCGCTGCCGCCTTCGAGGATCGCACCGCCTTGCTGGAGAAACTCTGGCGCGCCGGCGAAATCAGCACCTCCGACTACCTCGTACAACTCAAACAGAGCCTGGACACCGCATTGTCCGGCCAGCAACTGGAAAGCCAAACCTGGCAGGCGTGGTTCGACTACCTCACCGCTGCGGGCCGTCTGACCGACTGGCTCGATGGCCGCACTCCGGTTGGCCCTAATCAGGAAATCTCCCGATGAATCTCTCTCTTTTGAAGCGCAGTCTGTTGGGCATGGCGTTGTTGGCGGCGCTGGCCGGCTCCGTCATGGCGCAAGCGCCGGTAGCCGCTAATCCACTCGCCCTCGATGCCAAGGCGATCAAGGACGCCGGCATCGTGCTCGACAAGGCCGCCCCACGCGCCTTGACCGACGAACTGAAAGCCCCCGGCGAAGTGAAAGCCGATGCCTATTCCACCGTACTGGTGTCGCCGCGCGTGGAATCGCAGGTACTCACCCGCAAAGCCAGGCTCGGCGATGTGGTGAAAGCGGGCGCGCCGATGGTGGTGCTCTCCAGCGTGGAGGTCGCCGAGGTCCAGGGCGCGCTGATCGTGGCCGAACAAGACTGGCAACGGATCGCGTCGCTGGGACCGCAGGCGGTATCGGCACGACGCTACAACGAAGCGAAGGTGCAGCGCGACCAGGCCCGTGCCAAGTTGCGCGCCTATGGCCTGTCCGACGGCCAGATCAGCGGTCTACTGCGCAAGGGGTCGGCCGGTGCCGACGGCAGCTTCGAGTTGCTCGCGCCGGCCGCCGGTCGCGTCACCACCGACGAGTTCCTGGTCGGTGAACGCGTGGAACCGGGCCGCATGCTGTTCACCCTGGTCAAGGAGGATTCGGTGTGGGTTGTCGCCCAGATGGCGCCGGCCGATGCCGAGCGGGTCAAGCCGGACGCCGACGCTCGCATCCTCGTGCACGACACGGTGATTCCCGGCAAGGTCGTCCAGCGCTCGCATCAGACCGATGAGCGCACGCGCACGGTGCCGGTGCGCATCGAAGTCGACAATCGAAAGGATCTGTTGCACCCGGGTGAGTTGGTCGAGGCACGCATCGCCGTCGGCGCTAGCGCACAGAAATTGGCCGTGCCCGCCGAAGCGATCGTGCTGCTGCAGAACCAGCCGACCGTGTTCCTCGCCAAAGGCAACGGCCAGTTCGAGCCGGCGTCCGTCATGGTCGCTGACACGCGAGATGGTTGGACGGTGGTCACCCAGGGCCTCAAGGCCGGCGACAGCTACGTGCGCAAGGGTGCGTTCGCGCTCAAGGCGCGTCTACTACGCTCGCAGCTGGGAGAAGAATGATGTTGGAACGTCTGGTTGAATTTTCCCTGCGCTACAAGGTGCTGGTGCTGATCATTTTCGTGGTGATCGGGTTCCTCGGTTTCCAGGCCGTGCGTCAGCTGCCCATTGATGCCTTCCCGGACGTGACGCCGGTGCAGGTCAACGTCTACACCGAAGCCTCGGGACTCGCAGCGGAAGATGTGGAGCAACTCCTCACCACGCCGGTGGAATCGGCGCTCGCCGGTCTGCCCAAGGTCGAGCAGATCCGCTCGGTGAGCCTGTTCGGCTTGTCGTACGTGTCGGTGTATTTCGACGACAGCATGGACATCTACTTCGCCCGCCAGCTGGTCAACGAGCGGCTACAGCAGGTGGGGGATCGCCTGCCGGCGGGTTATGGCAAACCGGAAATGGGACCGAACACCTCCGGGCTCGGCCAGGTGTTCTGGTACACCGTCGAACGCGCTGACGACAAGCTCAAGGGTGCCACCGCCAGCACGGCACCGAGCGACATGGACCTGCGCACGCTGCAGGACTGGACCATCCGCCTGATCCTGCGCACCGCCCCCGGTGTCGATGACGTCACCTCGTGGGGCGGCCAGGAAAAGCAGTTCCAGGTACGCATCGACCCGATGAAGCTGATCGCGCACAAGCTTGGCTTCAAGGAGGTGATCGAGGCGCTGCAGACCAACAACGCGCAGGTCGGCGGCAACTTCGTCGATGTCGGACGCGAGCAGTATCTGGTGCGCGGACTGGGCCTGGTCCAGAACGCCAAGGATCTGGGCAATATCGTGCTGAAGACCGAGGACGGTACGCCGGTCTACGTGCGCGACGTGGCCACCATTACCGAAGCGGGCGCACCACGCACCGGTGCGGTGACGCGCGATGGCAAGGAAGTGGTGATGGGCCAGGCGCTGGCCCGCATCGGCGAGAACGCCAAGAGCGTGGTCGATGCGGTCAAGGCCAAGCTCGACACGGTGAAGCAGGCGTTGCCGCCCGGCGTCGTGGTCAAGCCGGTGTACGAGCGTACCGAACTGGTCAACGCGGCGGTGGAAACGGCCGTGCGTGCCTTGATCGAAGGTTCGATCCTGGTGGCACTGGTGCTGTTCCTGTTCCTGGGCGAGTTCCGCAGCGCGATGGTGGTCGTGGTGGCGTTGCCCTTGGCGATGCTGATCGCCTTCATCTGCATGAATCAGGTCGGCTTGTCGGCCAACCTGATGTCGCTGGCGGGCTTGGCGATCGGTATCGGCATGATGGTGGATGGTGCCGTGGTGATGGTGGAAAACGCCTACCGCATCATGGCTGAGCGCAAGACACATGGCGACCCGGTGGATCGCACGTCGGCGGTGCTGGCGGCCGCGCGCGAGGTGGCCAATCCGATGGCGTTCGCGATCCTGATCATCATCGTGGTGTTTCTGCCGTTGTTCAGCCTGCAGGGGCTGGAAGGCAAGATGTTCAAGCCGATGGCGTTCAACATCAGCTTCGCGATGGCGGGCTCGCTGATCCTCGCACTGACCCTGATACCGGTGCTCGCCGCGCTGGTGTTGAAGCCGAAGGAAGAGAAGGACACCTGGCTGGTCGCGTTCCTGAAGCGCCACTACGCCACGGTGCTCGCCTGGGCGCTTGCCCGCCGCAAGCTCGTCCTTGGCATCGCCGGCGGAGCCTTGATCGGCAGCCTGGCGCTGTTCCCGTTCCTGGGCAAGGAGTTCATGCCCAACCTGAAAGAAGGCGCCATCATGTGGCGCATCACCTCGATCCCCTCGGCCTCGCTGGATGAGTCGATCAACATCTCCAAACAGGTGTCGGCGCTGATCAAGCAGAAGTTTCCGGAGGTGGACACCACGCTGGCGATGATCGGCCGTGCCGAGAAGGGTGAGACCGCGGACGTGAACTACATGGAGGTCTACACGCCGCTGAAGCCCAAGAATCAATGGCGCAAGGGCGAGACGCTGGAAAGCATCGAGGAAGCGATGCAGAAGGAATTGTCGGCGGCATTGCCCACCGCGGTAGTGAGCTACACCCAGCCGATCCAGATGCGCATCGAGGAATTGATCTCCGGCGTGCGGGCCACGTTGGCGCTGAAGATCTACGGCGATGACCTGGGCGAGCTCGATCGTCTCAGTGGCCGCATCAAGAACGTGCTGGCCGGCGTGCCTGGTGTGGCGGATCTCGCGCTGGAGGCAAACATCGGCAAGCCGCAGATCCGCATCAAGGTGGATCGCGATGCGCTGGCCCGTTACGGCTTGAACGCCGACGACGTGCTGACGGTGGTGAAGAACGGCATCGGCGGCGAGCCGGTCACCACGCTGCTCGATGGCGTGAAGCGTTTCGATATCGCGGTGCGGCTGGACGATGCGGACAAGGCGTCCTTGCCGGCGATCCAGCGCATTCCGATCCGAACGGCCAGTGGCGCTTTGGTGCAGCTGTCGCAAGTGGCGGAGGTCAGCGATGCGGAAGGCTATTCGTTCATTCGCCGTGAGCAGTTGCAGCGCTATGCCGTGATCCAGATGGACGTGCGCGGGCGCGATATCGATGGTTTCGTCAAGGACGCCAACGCCGTCATCGCCCAGCAGGTGAAGTTGCCGACCGGCTACTACAGCGAATGGGGCGGCGCGTTCGAGAACCAGCAGCGGGCGTTGAAGCGGTTGTCACTGATCGTGCCGGCGACGATCTTCTTCATCTTCGTGCTGCTCTACACCGCGTTCAACTCGGTGAAGTACGCCGCGCTGATCCTGGCCAACGTGCCGTTCGCCACCATCGGCGGCATCGTCGGACTGGCGATCACCGGGCAATATCTGTCGGTGCCGTCGGCGATCGGCTTCATCGCGGTGTTCGGCGTGGCGATGTTGAACGGCATCGTGCTGGTGAGCTTCTTGAACGAGCAACGCGAGAAGGGCTTGCCCGTGCGGGACGCGGTGATCCGCGGCACCGCGTTGCGCCTGCGCCCGGTGATGATGACGGCGAGCGTAGCGATCCTGGGCCTGGTGCCGATGCTGCTCTCCAGCGGCGTCGGTGCGGAGACCCAACGTCCGCTGGCCACCGTGGTGGTGGGCGGTCTGATTACTTCGACCCTGCTGACGCTGGTGCTGTTGCCGGTGCTCTACGACTGGATCGAAGAACGCGCCGCCCGGCGCCTCGCCAAGGAGAACACCCCATGAAAGAAGTGAAGGCATTCATCCATCGCGGCCGCGTGGTCGACGTCATCCACGCCCTAGAGGAAGGGGGGTTTCGCTATCTCTCGGTGAGCGACGTCAAAGGGTTGTTGACCGCACTCAGCGCGCAGGAGCAGATCTATTCGATGGAACTGGGTGAACGGGTGACCAAGCAGATCAAGCTCGAAGTGTTTTGCGAGGACGATCAGGCCGAACGGGCCGTGCAGTTGATCCGCCTGCACGGGCGCACCGGCCAGAGTGTGGCCGGTTGGGTCTACCAGAGCACAGTGGATCGGGCGTGGCCCATCGACGGTCAAGTGGACTGATGAAGACGGGCGGGTCAACCCGCCCGTCCTTCCCGATGTCATGTCATAACACGGCGGCGCTCACGTAGAGTGGCCGCCGCAAAGGAGACCCACATGGCCACGGCCGAATCCCACGAACACGAACACGATCATCACCACGACCACAGTCACGGTGTGGCGCCGGATGCGGACAAGAAGTACCTGACCATCGCGTTGCTGTTGCTGCTCGGCTTCATGCTGGTCGAGGTGGTGGTCGGCATCATGGCCAAGTCGCTGGCGTTGATTTCCGATGCCGGCCACATGCTCACCGATGTCGGCTCCATCGGGCTGGCCTTGGTGGCCATGCGCCTGGCCAAACGACCGGCCAGCGGGAGCTACACATTCGGACTCAAGCGCGTGGAAATCCTGAGCGCGCAGGCGAACGGCGTGACGCTGTTGCTGCTGTCGGTCGGGTTCATTGTCGAGGCGATTCGCCGCTTGATCGATCCGCCGGTGGTGGAAGGCTTGCTCGTCACGGTGATTGCGGCGATCGGCATCGGCGTCAACCTGCTGGCCGTATGGGCGATGAACAAGGCGAACCGCCAAAGCCTCAACGTAAAAGGCAGCTTTCAGCACATCCTTACCGATCTCTACGCTTTCATCGCCACCGCGATTGCCGGCGCCATCATCTGGTGGACGGGCTGGAATCGCGTGGATTCGATCGCCGCGCTGGTCGTGGCAGGGTTGATGCTGAAAGCCGGCATCGGACTAGTGCGCGAATCCGGGCGCATTTTTCTGGAAGCGGCGCCACGTGGCCTCGATCCGGTGAAGATTGCCGAGGCGATCCGCGCCGTGCCAGCGGTGACCCGGCTGGATGACCTGCACGTGTGGGAGGTGACCTCGGGCATGCCGGCACTGTCGGGGCACATTTATGTGAACCACGACATCGACTGCCACGACGTGCGGAGCACCGTCGAGGCGATGCCGCACGATCGCTTCGACATCACACATACCACCTTGCAGACCGATCACGCGGCGATCGGTCAGGCCGAATCAGCGAACTGCGCGTTTGAATTCCGTGAGGAACACCCTTCCACCTGACGGGTCACCATTTCACCGCCCCAGTCACCGTTCTGGATGAAAAATCGGCGATGCACCTTCGCGCTCCCGGCGATCTCTTGAGCTTGCGCTCCCAAACACATGTCGGTTGCCATCGGGTCCGTCCACGTGCGCGCGGATGCGCGACACAGATGCGCGATTTCGCAGCCAGTGCGATCAACCGCCTGCGGCTCGGTCGATGGGCGGTCTCCCTGCAACAAGGCGCCGGCGGCGTCGCGCCATTCACATCGGGTGGTTGTGGCCAACCCCGAGACTGGCTGCCATGCCGACCACGTTCTGCCTGCAGCCTGCGCATGAATCTTTTTCCGCCGGCACCTACTCTATGAGGTGCCGGGACATTCCGGTCTACCCTGTACGGAGAGAGACATGATGAACAGCCACAAGCTGCTGAAGACTGCCCTGATTGGTGCGCTCACCCTGGGTACCGCTTCGATCGCCACCGCCGCGCCAGCGCCTGCCGGCGCCGGTGCCGACGCCAAGATGAGCATGGTCAAGTGCTACGGCATCAATGCCGCGCACAAGAACGACTGCAAGTCGCCGGGTCATTCCTGTGCGGGCCAGGACACCAAGGCTCGCGACGCCAACGCGTTCGTGGCCGTGCCGGCCGGCCTGTGCGAGAAGATCGCCGGTGGTTCGACCACCCCGGCTTCCAAGGGCTGATCGGCGCAATGAGCGAACTGCTGCCCTTCGCGCAGCGACCGATCCCGGCTGCGGCCGGGATCGGCTTGCGCGCACCGCACATCGAGCGTGTCCTGACGGAGCGTCCGCCCGTGCCGTGGTTCGAAGTGCACAGTGAAAATTATTTCGGCGCCGGCGGCGCGATGCACGCCGCGCTGTCGCGGATCCGCGCCGATTATCCGCTGAGCCTGCATGGCGTCGGGCTGTCGCTGGGATCCGCCGATGGGCTTGATCTGCAGCACCTTGCCACGCTGCGGCGGCTGGTCGATCGGTATCAGCCGGCATTGGTTTCCGATCATATCTGCTGGGGCGAGATCGGCGGCGTGCACCTGAATGATTTGCTGCCGCTGCCATGCACGCAGGAGGCGCTGGATCTGATGGTGTCGCGCGTGCAGCAGGTGCAGGACGCGCTGGGTCGCGAGTTTCTGGTGGAGAACGTATCCAGCTACCTGAGCTTTCGCCATGCGCAGATGCCGGAGTCGGCGTTCGTGGCGGAACTGGTGCGGCGCAGCGGCTGCGGCCTGCTGCTGGATGTGAACAACGTCTATGTCAACAGCGTCAATCACGATTTCGATCCACTCGAGTACCTGCGCGCCATGCCGCATGCTTCGGTGCGGGAGATTCATCTGGCCGGATTCACCCGCAAGGATCAACTGCCGGTGCCATTGCTGATCGACAGCCACAGTCGGCCAGTGGCCGAGGAGGTCTGGTCGCTGTACGAAGAGGCGCTGGCCCTGTGCGGTCCCACACCCACGCTGATCGAGTGGGATCAGGATATTCCCGAACTGGAGGTGCTGCTGGCGGAAGCCGGCCGCGCCGAGGAGAAGCTGCATGCCTGCCGCGCCGCGATTGCATGAATTGCAGCAGGGCTTTGCCGATGCCGTGCTGGGTCGTGGCGATGCCGTGGCGGCATGGGTCGACGGCGCCGGGCTCGAGCCGGTGGCACGACTGCGGATTTATCGCAACACGGTCGCCAATACCCTGACGGCAGCCTTGCGTGAAAGCTATCCCGCTGTGCTCGCGCTGGTCGGGGATGATTTTTTCGATGTGATGGCGGAGCGTTACCGGCTGGCGCATCCCTCGACCTGCGGCAACCTGCAGCATTTCGGGAGCGCACTGGCCGGTTTCATCGAGGGCATGCCGGAAGCGCAGACCCTGGGCTATCTGGCGGATGTGGCGAGGCTGGACTGGCTGCGTCAGCTGACCGCGCTGTCGGCCGATGCCGAACCGGTCGATGCCGCCCGCAGCGCGGCGGCCGCCGTGGTTGAACCTGAAAGCTTGCGGATCGGGCTTCACCCGAGTCTGCATCTGCTGCGCAGCGCGTACCCGGTGCTGACGCTCTGGCAATGGTGTCAGGCGCCGTCCGGCGCCGCTCCCGGCATGGATGGCGGCGGTGAGCAGGTCCTGCTCTGGCGCGATGGCGGCGATGTCGCGATGGCTTTGCTCGATCCGGCGACGTTCCGTTGCATCGAGATGCTGGCCGGTCGTCACAGTGTGGCATCGGCCTGGGCGGCGGCGACTGCAGTGGACGACGAATTCGATCTTGAGCCCTGTCTGCGGGATCTGCTTGCGCAGGGCTTGATCGTGGCATTTATCGACGAGGAGAGCTCGACATGAGCAAGTGGATGACCCGTGCTGAAGGGTATTGCAACCAACTGGTCCGGGCGTTGTCGGCGCTGGGGCCGGTAGTCCTGTTGCTGTTCCGGGTATGGGTGGCGCTGGCGTTCTGGCGGGCCGGCGTGGTGAAGTTGGACGATCCTACCGGCACGTCGTATCTGTTCAACTACGAGTATCACGTGCCGCTGATTTCGGGTGACTTTGCGGCATTTCTGGGCACATGGATCGAGCTGACCACGCCGTGGCTCCTGCTGCTGGGGCTGGGCGGACGACTGACGGCCGGGTTCCTGTTCATCTACAACATCATCGCGGTCATTTCGTATCCCGACTTGTGGCCGCACGGTTTCTGGGTCGGCTTGATCGGCAGCGACTTCAACGATCACAAGGTCTGGGCGATGATGCTGCTGGCGGTTGTCGCCTGGGGTCCGGGCGCATTGTCGATCGACCGCCTTCTCGGACGATTCTGGCCTCGTGCCGGTCGCCTGCACAAGGCAGAGCCGCTGCTTGCAAGCGTGAAGTGACGGGATGTCGGTGCGCGACGCAATTTGAATCCGGTCGCGTTGTCGGTCACGTGTTTGGGCAAGAGCTGCGCGACCGATGACGCCCCACTCCTGAACGAGTTGTACAAGGTGCCCCATGCAACACGACCCCATGCTGGTGGAAGCCGCGCGCCAAGGCGACCTCGTGGCCGTTGAGCGGTTGCTGACCCTGTGCCGTCCCGACCTGCGCCGGATCGCCCAGTCGCAATGCGCCGCCGGTGTCGACGCCGACGATGCCGTGCAGGAGTCGCTGTTGCTGATCTACAAGCGTATCGGCGCACTGCGCACGATAGCTTCGTTTCCGGGCTGGATATTCTCGATCGTGCGCAGGGAGTGTTACCGGCTGCTGCGGATGGTGCGCGGGCAGGCGCCATTGCCGGATTCCGATCACCCGGTGTTTACCTACAATGACCACACTGACCTGCAGTACGATCTGGCGGCAGCCATTCAATCGCTGCCGGACAAGTACCGTGAGGCGATCATTTTGCGCGACTTCGAGGAGTTTTCCATCAGCGAAATCGCCGACCAGTTGTTGCTGACGCGAGAGGCAGTGAAGAGCCGCATTCATCGTGGTCGGCAGATGGTGCAGGAGTATCTGAAGGACTGATTGTTTCTCCACGAATCCGGGCGCACGGGCGCGCCGGTCGATCTCTTCCAATGACGGAGACACCATGAATACCTATCTGCGCGCCATGATCGCCGGCTTCATCGCCGCGGTCGTCCTGTCCATCCTGATGTTCGTGAAGCTGGTGCTGCATCTGATCTGGGGTGCCGTGCTTGGCACTACCTTCGGTGCGCTCGGCCGCTCGGCCGCCTAGCGCTTCGCGTATCCCACTGCGGCGCCAGCGATGGCGGGGTGCCGCAGCCGCATGGCTGACGATTTCGTTTCCTCCGGGCTGTTCAACACATGAAAAACAAGACCACGCTGATCCGGTGGCTGATCGTCATTGGATTGCTTGGCGCGGTAGCCGCCTTCTTCGCGCTGGGCCTGCAGCACCAATTCACCCTTGAGGCGCTGAAGGCGCGGCAGCATGCGCTGGATGGTTTCCGGCAAGCCCATCCGTGGCTGCTGGCCGGCGCGTTTTTCCTGATCTATGTGGCCTTTGCGGCCTTGTCACTGCCGGCCGCGACGCTGCTGACCCTTGCCGCCGGTGCCGTGTTCGGTCTGCTGGAGGGCATGCTGCTGGTGTCGTTCGCCTCCAGCATCGGCGCGAGCCTGGCGTTTCTGGCCAGTCGGTTCGTGTTCCGCGATGCCGTGCAGCAGCGTTTCGGCAAGCGCCTGCAGGCGATCGACAAGGGCATGCAGCGCGAAGGTGCGCTGTACCTGTTCACCCTGCGGCTGGTGCCGGTGATCCCGTTCTTCGTGGTCAACCTGCTGATGGGACTGACGGCGCTGCCGGTACGCACGTTCTACTGGGTCAGCCAGGTCGGCATGCTGGCGGCGACGCTGGTCTTCGTCAACGCGGGGACCCAGCTGGCCAGCCTGCAATCGCTGTCCGGCATCCTGTCGCCCAGGATCATCGGCTCGTTCGTGCTGCTGGGCGTGTTTCCGCTGCTGGCGCGATGGATCGTGGACCGGGTGAAGGCCCGTCGCGTGTATGCGCGCTGGCCGAAGCCGAAGCAGTTCGACCGCAACCTGGTGGTGATCGGTGCCGGCTCGGCCGGGCTGGTCACCGCGTACATTGCTGCGGCGGTACGCGCCAAGGTCACCCTGATCGAGCAACACGCGATGGGGGGCGATTGCCTCAATACCGGTTGCGTACCGTCGAAAGCGCTGATCCATAGCGCCCGGCTGGCAACGCAGGCCCGCGATGCGGGCCGGGCCGGCGTGCATGTCGGTGAGGTGCGGGTCGATTTCCGGGCGGTGATGGAACGTGTGCAGCAGGCGGTCGCGACGGTGGCGCCACACGATTCGGTCGAGCGCTACCGCGAACTGGGCGTCGACGTGCGACGCGGTCGCGCCCGCATCGTCTCGCCATGGGTGGTGGAGCTCGACGGCAGGCCGATCCGCACCCGGTCCATCGTGATCGCCTCGGGCGCCCGACCCCTGGTGCCGCCGATTCCCGGCATCGAGGAGGCCGGCTACCTGACCTCGGACACGCTGTGGCAACTGCGCGAACTGCCCAGGCGCCTGCTGGTGCTCGGTGGCGGTCCGATCGGCTGCGAGCTGGCGCAGGCGTTCGCCCGGCTGGGTTCGAGCGTGACCCAGGTCGAGGCGCTCGATCGCCTGCTGATTCGCGAGGACGACGAGGTTTCGGCGTTCGTGCGGGCGCGTCTGACCGCCGATGGCGTCGACGTGCGTACCGGCTGCAAGGCAGTGCGGGTGGAACCGGGCAGCGACGGCACGGTGCTGGTCTGCGAATCCGCAGGCCGGACCCTGCGACTGCCCTACGACATCTTGCTGGTGGCGGTGGGGCGCAAGCCGCGCACCGCCGGCTTCGGCCTCGAGGAACTGGGCATCCCGGTCGCCACCACGGTGGAGACCGATGCCTACCTGGCCACGTTGTACCCGAACATCTACGCCTGTGGCGATGTCGCCGGTCCGTATCAGTTCACGCATACCGCCGCGCATCAGGCGTGGTATGCCGCGGTCAATGCGTTGTTCGGCCAGTTTCGCCGCTTCCGTGCCGACTACTCGGTGATCCCGGCGGTGACTTTCGTCGACCCCGAGGTGGCGCGCGTCGGCCTCAACGAACGCGAAGCACGGGAACAGGGGATTGCCTGCGAAGTCACGCGCTATGATCTGGACGACCTGGACCGGGCGATCACCGAGGATCATGCGCACGGATTCCTGAAAATCCTGACGCCGCCCGGCAAGGACCGCATCCTTGGCGCGACGATCGTGGGCCAGCATGCGGGCGAGTTGCTGGCCGAGTTCGTGCTGGCGATGCGCCACGGCCTGGGCCTGAACAAGATCCTCGGCACCATCCATGCCTATCCGACCTGGGCCGAGGCCAACAAGTACGCGGCCGGCAACTGGAAGAAGGCCCATGCGCCGGAGCGTGTCCTGGGCTGGTTGGCGCGGTATCACGCGTGGCGGTTAAAGTGAAGCATGTATCAATGAGTTGGCGGGTCCAGTGGCTGGCGAAGCAGTGCCAGCAACCGTTGCTCATCCTCCGCGCGATAGCGATCGAGCCCCAGTTTCATGGATGACTGCGGCGATGCGGGCATCTCCCGGTAGCTGCGGAACAGACGATCCCACCACGACACGTGGAAGCCGAAATTGCTGTCGTGCTCCGCCGGCAACACCGAATGGTGGATGCGGTGCATGTCGGGGGTCACGAAGATCCATCGCAACCGGCGGTCGAGACGCACCGGCAGGTCGAGGTTGGCATGGGTGAGCAGGGCGAAGCTGCTCAGCACGATCTCGAAGGCCAGTACGGCGAGCGGTGGGGCGCCCAGCAACAGGACAACCGCGATCTTGATCCCCATCGACAGCAGGATTTCGACCGGGTGAAAGCGCACGCCCGAGCTGACATCGAGCGCCATGTCGGTATGGTGCACGCGGTGCAGGCGCCACAACGCGCCGATCCGGTGCATCAGGCGATGCTGCGCATAGATCGCCAGGTCCAGGGTGACGAAGGCGATTACCACCGCCATCCACGCCGGCAGCTGCCACAGGTGCAATGCCCCGATGTTTTCGGCCTGCGCCCACAGTGCGGCATCCACCGCCAGCCAGGGCAGCAGCAGGCGCACGCACAACGCATTGATCAGGCCCAGGCCAAGGTTCACCGGCCAGCGTTGCCGGCGATGCGGGGCCGCGGAGTGCCGCGGCCGGAACCGCTCGGCGATGCCCAGCAGGGCGAGCAGGGAAAGGAACAGCCAGAGGCGAAGCGCAGGGTCATTCATGCGTGGGGTGGAATTGCTGAAAGGTCGGGGAGACGCGTCGATGATGCGGTTTTTTCATCATGCCCCATAGCCCGGTCCGGGTCGGTGAAGCATAGCTGACCGCCATCCGGCAGGCTGCTAGACTCGCGGGCGCAACTCGCCTTCGGAAACGCCGTCGCGACAACATGAATCTTTTTCCCGATTCACTGCCTCCTATGGACGCGCTGCCATCGAGTTTCTGCCTTGCGACCGGCTTGTGAACGCGATGACAGAGCGATGACCGTCCGGACCTCGGCCTCACTTCGGTTTTGCCGGGTCCACCCCGATGACCCCACCTGCATGGCGCCGGTGATCCATGATTGCGGGCACCACCTGGATTCCTTGTGAACGCCGTCCTCTCTACCGCATCGCCATCGTTTGGTCGCACCCTGCGCGAGCACGGGCTGGCCTTGCCGCGCACGCCGCTGGAAATCCTGCAGGTCAATGTCGGCAAGCTGTGCGACCTGGCCTGCCAGCACTGCCACGTCGAGGCCGGCCCCAAGCGCACCGAAATCATGCAGGCGGCCACCGTCGAGCGCATTCTCGAACTGCTGGCCGATGCTCCCGGCGTGCATACGCTGGACCTGACCGGCGGCGCACCCGAGCTCAACCCGCATTTCCGCACCCTGGTGCGCGAGGCGCGGGCGCTGGGCAAGACCGTCATCGACCGCTGCAACCTGACCGTGCTGTTTCGCCCGGGGCAGCAGGATACCGCCGAATTCCTGGCCGCGCAGGGCGTCAAGGTGGTCGCCTCGCTGCCGTGCTACAGCAAGGCCAACGTCGAACAGCAGCGCGGCCAGCACGTGTTCGATCCCAGCCTGCGCGCGCTGCACCAGCTCAACGCGCTCGGCTACGGCCAGGCGGACTCGGGGCTGGAACTGGACCTGGTCTACAACCCGCTGGGTGCGACGCTGCCGCCGGCACAGCTGGCGCTGGAGGCGACCTACCGGCGCGAGCTGGCCGAGCATTTCGGCATCGTGTTCAACCGCCTGTTCACCATTACCAACATGCCGATCAAGCGTTTCCTGCATCTGCTGGAACGCGAGGGGCGTTACGAAACCTACATGCACACCCTGCTCGATGCGTTCAACCCGCAGGCCGCGCTGGGCGTGATGTGCCGCAACCTGCTGTCGGTGAGCTGGGACGGTCTGCTCTACGACTGCGATTTCAACCAGGCGCTGGAGCTGCCGCTGGGCGGCCGCCAACGCAGCGTGTGGGATATCGCCAGGCTGGCCGACATCGAGAGCGGCCCGATCGTCTTTGCCAATCATTGTTATGGCTGCACCGCCGGCGCGGGCAGCTCCTGTGGAGGATCGTTGACATGAACATGGACCTGGAACACGAAGTCGAGGGCACGGCCGAAGAACAGCAATCGGCGGTGCGCAGCTATTACGGCGAAACGCTGCAGTCGAGCAACGACCTGCGCACCACGGCGTGCTGCAGCATCGATGCGATGCCCGAGCACCTGCGCACGATCCTGGCCCGGTTGCACCCGGAAGTGCGCGACCGTTTCTACGGCTGCGGTTCGCCGCTGCCGCCGGCACTGGACGGCATGACGGTGCTCGACCTGGGCTGCGGCAGCGGTCGCGATGCCTACCTGTTGTCGAAGCTGGTCGGCGAGCGGGGTCATGTCATCGGCGTCGACATGACGGCGCAGCAGCTGGCCGTCGCCGAGCGGCATCGCGACTTTCACGCGCAGGCCTTCGGACATGCCCGCTCCAATGTCACGTTTCATCTGGGCGACCTGGCCGATCTCGCCGCACTCGGCATTGCCGACGGGTCGGTCGACGTGGTGGTATCCAATTGCGTGCTGAACCTGGTGCCGGACAAGCGCCGCGCGTTTGCCGAGATCCTGCGTGTACTCAAGCCCGGCGGCGAGCTGTATTTCTCCGACGTCTACAGCGACCGCCGGCTGCCGCGCGAGCTGCTGGCCGATCCGGTGTTGCTCGGCGAATGTCTGGCCGGCGCGCTGTACGTGGAGGATTTTCGCCGCCTGCTGGGCGAACTCGGGGTGGCCGACGCACGCGTGTGCGCGCGCAGTCCGATCGCACTGACCGACGCGGCGATCGAGCAGAAGATCGGTTTTGCCCGTTTCGAGTCGATCACCTGGCGCGCTTTCAAGCTGCCGCTGGAGGATCGTTGCGAGGACTACGGCCAGGCCGCGACCTACCTCGGCACGCTGCCGGCGTATCCGCACCGGTTTGCGCTGGACGATCATCACCTGTTCGAGAGCGGCAAGCCGTTGCGGGTCTGCGGCAACAGCGCCGACATGCTGGCTGGCAGCCGCTACGCGGCGCATTTCCGCATCGACGGCGACAAGCGGCGGCACTTCGGCCTGTTCGATTGCGCCCCGGTCACGCCGGCGAGTACGTCGGCCAGCTGCTGCTGAGATGTCGATGAGCCATCGTCACCCGGCTGCCTCGCGTTCGCTGTCGGTGATCGTGCCGTTGGCGCCCGGCGAGACCGAGTGGCGGGGGTTGCTGCAGCAGCTGACCTCGCTGCCGGCCGGCAGCGAGGTGATCGTGGTGCGTGCCGACGATGAATCATGGCCGGCACCCGCCACCTGGCCGATACGGCTGCGCTATCGGGAGTGCCACAGCAAGCCCGGGCGCGCCCGGCAGCTCAACCTCGGGGCGCGGCAGGCCACCGGCCACTGGCTGTGGTTCCTGCATGCCGATTCGCGCCTGCGGCCGGACAGCCTGCACGAATTGCGACGGTTTCTGGCCGAAGGCATCGATGCGCTGGGCTGGTTCCAGCTCGCCTTCCGCAAGGACGGGCCGCGCTGGACGGTCCTGAACGCGGCAGGTGCCAACCTGCGTTCACGCTGGCTCGGGCTGCCGTTCGGCGATCAGGGACTGGTGTTGCCGCGACACTGTTTCGAGGCCCTGCACGGATTCGACGAGCAGGCTCGTTATGGCGAGGATCATCTGCTGGTGTGGGCCGCGCGTCATGCCGCCCTGCCGCTGCGCCGCATTCCCGCGTGGCTGGAAACCAGCGCGCGCAAATACGCCCAGCAGGGCTGGCTGACCACCACGCTCAGGCACTGGCGGCGAACCACCGCGCAGGCTTGGCCCGCATGGCGCGCGCGGCGCAGAGCCACATGACCGCGGCGCTGGCGATCTTCGTCAAGACCCCCGGGTTGTCGCCCGTGAAGACGCGGCTGGCGGCTGCGCTGGGCGCGGTCGAAGCCACCGGGTTCTACCGGCTGGCCGCGGCGGCCACGGCCGAAGTCGTGCGCAGCTGCCAGCCGGCACTCACGCCATACTGGGCGGTTGCCGAGGCCGGCCCGGTGGCCGCCGCCGCATGGCCTGGCTTTGCGCAACTGGAGCAGGGCGAAGGCGATCTGGGTGAACGGCTCGATCACGTCTATGCCACGCTGCAGGCGCGGCATGGACGGGCGGTGCTGATCGGCGCCGACGCCCCGCAGCTGACGCCGGCCATGCTCCAGGCGGCACGGGCCGCGCTGGACGATCCAGGCACGCCATTCGTGCTCGGCGGAGCCAGCGATGGCGGCTTCTGGCTGTTCGGCGGCCGGGTGCCGATTCCGAAAACCGTCTGGTGCACGGTGCGCTATTCGCAGGCCTGCACCGCATCCGAATTGCGCACCATGCTGGCAGCTCATGGCGAGGTCGCCAACCTGCCCATGCTGACCGACGTCGACAGCGCTGCGAGCCTGCCTGCCCTGGCCCACGCCCTGGCGACACTGGCCGATCCGCTGCCGGCGCAACGCGCCCTGCAGGACTGGCTGCACACCACCCTGGATCGCACCTTGCTGACGGGAACCCACGCATGACCATGGCACTTTTCATCACCGTGTTGCTGCTGGCCGCGACCAACGGCTCGAACGACAACTTCAAGGGGGTGGCCACGCTGTACGGCAGCCGCACCGTGGGCTACTGGACCAGCCTTGGCTGGGCCAGTGTCACCACCCTGGCCGGATCGCTGGGTTCGGTCTATCTCGCCCAGGCGCTGCTCAAGGCCTTCACCGGCGCCGGCCTGGTATCCGCCGACATCGCCGCGCAGACCGGTTTCGCGATGGCCGTGGCGGGCGGTGCCGGCCTGACCGTCGCTCTGGCATCCTGGCGTGGCCTGCCGATCTCGACCACGCATGCGCTGGTCGGCGCGATGAGCGGCGCCGGCCTGGTCGCGGCCGGCATGGACGTGCATTTCGGATCGCTGGGCAAGACCTTCCTGCTGCCGCTGCTGGCCAGCCCGCTGATCGCGATGGTCCCCGCCTTCATCGTGGCGCCGCTGTTGCGCCGATTGGTCGCGCGCGCGGAACGGAAACAGATCGACTGCCTGTGCGTCGAGCAAGCCGCGATGGTGACGCCGGAAGGCGTGATGATGCGCGACACCGCGATGCTGCGTACCGGCAGCGTGGCCGAGTGCAGCGCCAGCGGCGCGCGTCCGCTGGCGCGCCTCAGCCATCCGCGCGTGGTCGATACGCTGCACTTCCTGTTCGCCGGTGCGGTGGGGTTTGCCCGCGGGCTCAACGACACCCCGAAGATCGCCGCCCTGCTGCTGCCGGTCGCCATGCTCGACAGCCATACGGCGGTGCTCGCGGTGGCGATCGCGATGTTGCTGGGCGGTCTGCTGGGTGCCCGCCGGGTCGCCCGCACCATGAGCGACAAGATCACCGATCTGGATCTCGGTGCCGGCCTGGCGGCCAGCCTGACCACCGCGCTGCTGGTCAGCACGGCCAGTTTCAACGGGCTTCCGGTATCGACCACGCACGTCTCGGTCGGCGCGCTGGCCGGTGCCGGCGCCAGCGGGAAGAGTGGCGTGAATCGCAAGATGCTCGGCACCATCGCGATGTCGTGGGTGGTTACCTTGCCGATCGGCGCACTGTTCGGCGCCATGCTCTACGGGTGGTTGCGCTGAGCATGTTCACAGGGGAAACCGTACTGATTACCGGGTCGACCAGTGGCATCGGTCTGGGCATTGCCGAACAATCATCATCGCGATCAACCTGACGGCGGCGTTCCACACCATTCGCCATGCCCTGCTGGCGATGAAGCGCTCGAATAACCCCGATTTTGGAGCGCACCCTGTGCGCGAATGCTCTTGCCACGGTTGATACAAAGAGCATTCGCGCACAGGGTGCGCTCCTACAAGTGCCAAGAACCAGGTTGTTCGAGATTCCCTTGTGCAGAGACCGGTTTCGAGAGAACACGCTCAACAGGCCAGAGGCCGCATTCGGTCACGGCGGTGAATCCTTTTGCGGATTTGCGCACTCTGATTTTTGAAAGACGCCGCAACTGCGTTCGCTTATGCGGAGTCCGCTGCGGAAATCCGCACCCAACAATCCGGCATCGATGATGCGGACTCAAGTCTGCTCTGGAGACTGCTCATGGCATTCAAACCGCTTCCGATCACGAAAGCCCCGCCCCAAGCGCCTTTGCTCACGCGCATTGCCGGTGAAAGCGGTGTTCCGATTGCGTGCATGAATCCTGCCTGCACAAGGACATCACGGTGGCCGACATCATGACCCCGCTGGAGCAACTGCCGGTCCTTGATCTTCACGACGTGTCGGCGGCCCGGGTGGGCGATTGGAGTTCTGCAGCGCCCTTTACATGGGACTGATTGCGCTGATCGGTCGGGTGACCGGGGTTGAGCTGGTGCTTTTCCCCGGGCTGGCAGCATTGTCGCACGACATCATGAAACGGCCCCGTGGCACTTGGGCGCGGCCCCCGTGGATGCTCGTCGCCACACCGGTCTTCACGGCAGTGATGGGCACCTTGATAACGAGACATCTGGGCTATGATGCCGTTCCCGTGATGCTCGACAGCGGTGATGGTGCGGCGATGGGGTGGGGCGCTGCCGGCGTCCGATCCGGTGCGGGATCGGGTCGATGACGCGATGGAGGCGGTGCCATTTCACCTGGGGTGGCTGCCGCCGTTCATGGCATTGATGGCGCGGCTGGCAATCCTTGCGCAATGGACCGGTGTGCGTTTCCTGCTGTTTCCACCATTGGTGGTGATCGCATTCGAAATGTCTGCCCATGCCGGGGTTTGCCCGAGGGCCATCCGGGCATGGCGACTTCCGCTGGTATGCACCGCGGGTGCGGTGCTGGGAGTGCTGGTTGCTGCATTTGCAAGTTGGCGCATGGCTGCAGATCGATTGCGTCGTGTCCCGCATGAAGTGCTATAGCCAGGTGGCCTACCGGGTCAGTACAGCACGCGACTGCGCAGGGTGCCGGGGATGGCCGCCAGCGCCTCCTTCAATGCGGTGGCCTGAACCGCATCGGCGGTGACGTCGATCACCACGTAACCGACCTCGGCATCGGTCTGCAGGAACTGCGCGTCGATGTTGACGTTGCCCGACGAGAACAGGTCGTTGATGCGCGACAGCATGCCCGGAACGTTGCGGTGGATATGCAGCAGGCGGCGGCTGTTCGGGTGTTCGGGCAGCGCGACTTCGGGGAAGTTCACCGCCGACAGGGTGGAGCCGTTGTCGCTGTAGCGGATCAGCTTGTTGGCGACTTCGACCCCGATGTTTTCCTGCGCCTCCAGGGTGCTGCCGCCGATGTGCGGAGTGAGGATGACGTTGTCCATGCCGACCAGCGGCGAGACGAAGGCGTCGTCGTTGCCCTTGGGCTCGAGCGGGAAGACGTCCACGGCCGCACCGGCCAGGTGGCCTTCGCGCAGCGCCGCGGCCAGCGCGTCGATGTCCACCACGCTGCCGCGCGAGGCGTTGATCAGCATCGCGCCCTTGCGCATGCGCGCGAGTTGTTCGGCCCGGATCATCATGTGGGTCGCGGGCGTTTCCGGTACATGCAGGGTGACCACGTCGGCGCGTTCGAGCAGCTCGTCCAGACCGGAAACCGAGCGCGCATTGCCCAGCGAAAGCTTCGCTTCGATGTCGTGGAAGATCACCCGCATGCCGAGGCTCTCGGCCAGCACGCCGACCTGGGTGCCGATGTGGCCGTAGCCGACGATGCCCAGCACCTTGTCGCGGGTCTCGTAGCTGCCGCTGGCCGACTTGGTCCAGCCGCCGCGATGGCACAACGCATTCTTCTGCGGAATGCCGCGCAACAACATGATCGTCTCGGCGATCACCAGCTCGGCGACGCTGCGCGTATTGGAGTAGGGCGCATTGAACACCGGGATGCCGAGTTTCCTGGCAGCGTTCAGCTCCACCTGATTGGTGCCGATGCAGAAACAACCGATCGCGATCAGCCGTTTGGCCTGCGCCAGCACGTCCGCGGTGAGCTGCGTGCGCGAGCGAATGCCGATCATGTGCGCCTCGGCGATGCGTCGCTTGAGCTCGTCTTCCGGCAGCGATTTGGCGTGCAGTTCGACCTGGCTGTAACCGGCGCGGTGGAAACTTTCGACCGCACTGGCGCTGACGCCTTCCAGCAACAGCACCTTGATGTCTTGTCGGGGATACGAGGTTTGCATGCAAGCGTCCGGGAATAGAGGGGGGGAGAGCCTACTATGCCAGAGCCGGCGATGATTTGCGGCACCGCAGCACTGGACGCAGCCCGGCGAGACTGGCAGGCTGCGCGGAGACCGAAGGAACCCGACATGTCCGATGCCCCCCTGGCCGAATTGACCCGATGCCTGCCCGACCTGCGCCTGCTCACCGAACCGGGCGATCTGGAGCATTACGGCCGCGACTGGACGCGGCGCTGGACGCCAGCGCCGCTGGCGATCGCCTTGCCGGCCAGCGTCGATGACGTGCTCGCGATCGTACGCTGGGCCAATCGACGGCAGCTGGCGATCGTGCCGTCGGGTGGCCGCACCGGCCTGTCGGGAGGCGCCGTGGCGGCCCATGGCGAGTTGGTGCTCAGTCTGGAGCGGATGAACCGCGTGCTGGATTTCGATGCGGTCGACCGCACCCTGACCGTGCAGGCCGGCATCACGCTGCAGGCGGTACACGAGGCGGCACGCGGACACGGGCTGGCCTATCCGGTCGATTTCGCCGCACGCGGCTCCTGTTCGATCGGCGGCAATATCGCCACCAACGCCGGCGGCATCCGGGTGATCCGCTACGGCAACACGCGGGAATGGGTGGCGGCGCTGAAGGTGGTTGCCGGCAATGGCGAGCTGCTCGAACTCAATCGCGCGCTGATCAAGAACTCCAGCGGCTACGATTTGCGCCAGCTGATGATCGGCTCGGAGGGCACGCTCGGCATCGTGGTCGAGGCGACCCTGAAACTCGCCGATCCGCCGCCGCCGTCGCAGGTCATGTTGCTGGCGCTGCCGGACATGGATGCGCTGATGCGGGTGTTTGCGCTGTTCCGTGCCCGCCTTGCGCTGCAGGCCTTCGAGTTCTTCACCGACCGGGCGCTGCAAAACGTGCTGGCGCACGGCGCGCAGCGGGCCATCGACGGCGATTACCCGTATTACGTCGTCACCGAGTTCGATGCCGTCGACGAACGTGCCCGGGAAGCCGCCCTGACCGCCTTCGAGCATGCGCTGGAACAGGGCTGGGTCAGCGACGGGGTGATTGCTCAGAGCGAAGCACAGGCTGCCGCGTTGTGGCGGCTGCGCGAAGGCATCACCGAGAGCCTGGCGCCGCGCCGGCCGTACAAGAACGACGTGTCGGTGAGGGTCAGCCTGGTGCCGGCGTTCCTGCACGAAATGCAGGCACTGCTGGCGCGCGAATACCCGCAGACGGAAGTGGTGTGGTTCGGCCACATCGGCGACGGCAATCTGCACATCAACGTGCTGCGGCCCGAGGAACTGGTCGAGGAAGCCTTTATCGCCCAGTGCGAACACGTCACCCGGCTGCTGGCGGAAACCCTGCAACGGCATGGCGGCAGCATTTCGGCCGAACACGGCATCGGGCTGGTCAAGCGGGCGTACCTGGGGAGCACGCGCAGTGCGGCGGAAATCCAGTTGATGCAGGGGGTGCGATGCGTATTCGATCCCAACGGCATCCTCAATCCGGGCAAGCTGTTCGTGCGCGACTGAGTGCGGGCCGCGGGGTGCGCACATGCCGTCAGCCTGACCACCGGAGTCCGGCAGTCTGCTAGCCTTGCGCGCTGGCCCGCTTGCTTCGAGGAACTGCCATGCCGGCGAATCTCCGTTCACTGTACCCCGAGATCGAACCCTTCGACAGCGGGTTTCTCGAGGTGTCGGCGCTGCACACGCTGTACTACGAACAGAGCGGCAACCCGCAAGGCAAGCCGGTGGTGTTTCTGCATGGCGGTCCGGGTGGCGGCACCAATGCAAAGTGCCGGCGCTTTTTCGATCCGGCCAGCTACCGCATCGTGCTGTTCGACCAGCGCGGTTGCGGCAAGTCGACCCCGCATGCGGAACTGACCGACAACACCACCTGGGATCTGGTCGCCGACATCGAGCGTCTGCGCGAGCACCTGGCGATCGATCGCTGGCAGGTCTTCGGCGGTTCCTGGGGTTCCACGCTGGCGCTCGCCTATGCGCAGACGCATCCGGGGCGGGTGACCGAGCTGGTGTTGCGCGGCATCTTCCTGCTGCGGCGCCGGGAACTGGAGTGGTTCTATCAGCAAGGTTGCGACGCGCTGTATCCGGACGCATGGGAAACCTATCTCGGCGTGATCCCGCAGGCCGAGCGCGACGACCTGATCAGTGCCTATCACCGGCGCCTGACCAGCGATGATCCGGCAACGCGCATCGCCGCTGCGCGGGCCTGGTCGGTATGGGAGGGCGCCACCAGCTTCCTGTGGCAGGATCCTTCGCATATCGCCTCCAGCGGCGAAGACGAGTTCGCGCTGGCGTTCGCCCGCATCGAGTGCCATTACTTCATCAACGGCGGTTTCTTCACGCACGATGACCAGCTGTTGCGCAATGTCGATCGCATGCGCGACATCCCCGCGGTGATCGTGCAGGGCCGTTACGACGTGGTCTGCCCGATGCGCAGCGCATGGGATCTGCATCGCGCCTGGCCCGAAGCGGATCTGCGCATCGTGCAGGACGCCGGCCACTCGGCCTTCGAGCCGGGCATCATGCATGAGCTGCTGGAGGCGACCGACCGTTTTCGCCGCTGAGGCGGACCATTTCCCGCGTAGGAGCCCGCTTGCGGGCGATGCTTTGCTTTCGGGAAAGAGCATCGCGTAGGAGCCCGCTTGCGGGCGATGCTTTGCTTCCGGGAAAGAGCATCGCGTAGGAGCCCGCTTGCGGGCGATGCTTTGCTTCCGGGAAAGAG
>SCRF01000052.1 GCA_004322005.1 Rhodanobacter sp.
GTTTTCGATCTCCCGACATCAGAGCAACAGGCATCGCCCGCGAGCGGGCTCCTACGGGCTGCGTGATGTTGGATGAGATGCGTGGGATGCGCGGGAGCGACTTCAGCCGCGATGCTCCTGGCGCTTTGGCGGCATCAAGGCAGGAGCATCACGGCTGAAGCCGCTCGTGCCAGTGCGCGGGGGCAGTCAGTTCGGTCGCTTGAGGGTACGGCTGGTTTCCACGTTCATCACGTCGTCAACTTGCACCACGCCGGGTACGCTGAAACGCCAGACCCGTTGTTCCAGAGAATCACACTGGGCCAGTCAGCTACGCTGCTTTGCGCAGAGTGAAGTCGACATGCACGGCATCGTAGGGAAACGATACCCCATTGCCCGATCGATCAAGGACGCCAGCATGGATGAGGGCAGTCACGTCGCCATGAACCGCTTTGACATCGCGGCCGACACGGCGGGCTATCTCGCGGATCGCCAGCTCACCTTGACCTGTCATGGCATGCAGGATTTCCCACCGCTTGGCGGTCAACACTTTCCAGAGCAGTTCGATGGATGTGAACGAAATAAACGCACCCTGCGTCTCGCCCTGGAAAGCGGTGGCCATGCGCTGCCTGGTTGCCTCAACCGAAGAAACACCGAGCGTCACTGTTTTCATTGCGCTGCCCTCCACGTTTCAACGTCGTTCCAGAAATCGGTTTGCAGTGTTGCCAGGTCGATGAACCGATAGGCCACTTCGCGATCGGCAACATGCTTGTGGTCGCCTTTGCCAAGTTCGTTGTCGTAGCGCACCACGCATGCACCTTCAACGACCAGCACCAAACTGTACTTGTAGTCATGGCCACTGCCGGACACCGGCTTGGGCACGTGCCAAATGACAACTTCAATGAACGCTGTTTCCGTCAGGCTTTGGCGCTCGCGGAGCAGCAGCTTGGCTTTCATGTTGGAGAACATACCAACACTTATAAGATGTTGTCAAATACACCGGCACTTGAACAGATCCCGACCAGCCCGAAATCGGCGATCCCGAAGATCGGCGATTCACCGTCCTTGTTGATCGCCACGATGGTGCCGGCGTCCTCGATGCCGGTGAGGTGCTGGATCGCGCCGGAGATGCCGATGGCCTGGGATTTGGCGGTGTCCGGGCAGCATTGGCACAAACGCTGACAGGAAACTCCCGTGTTGCTCATGTCACCATGGGTACGCCCGCGCGTTTGGCGGCCTTGCGCAAATCCTCGTCGAGCGTGGCCAGCGCAAGACCCTCACGCAGCGCCAACTCCAGGTAGGCAGCATCGTAGGACGACAGTCGGTAGCGTCGGGCGAGTTGCAGGGTTGCGCCGAGAGATTGCGCGAAGGTTTCCGTGTCCGCCTCGATGCGCATTCTGCGCAGCAGCGCGAGGAAAGCTTCGCTGCGCGCTTCAGTGATGAGACCGCGATCTTCCGCACGCGCGAGTACATTGGCGACCTCGAGCCCCCAGATGGCGGGAACCTGCGCGAAAGTGCCGCGCAAGGCGTCGAGGACTTTCCCTGCATAGGCAAGCTCTGCGGGCTTCCCGTCCCCGAAGCACCAGCGCATGGTGACCGAGTTGTCGAGGACGAAGCTCAAGCGCGACCTTCTTCGCGCAGCGCCTTGATGTCGACGCCACGGACCGGCTGCGTGTGCATGAAGGTTTTCATGTCCTCCGCGGCGCGATCGGCGTCGACGGACCGCGATGGCCGGGGTGGCACCAGTCTCGCCACTTCTTCGCCGCGGTTCGTGATGGTGAAAGCCTTGCCATTGCGGACTGCCCTCAGCAGCTCCGGAAGTCTGGTCTTGGCTTCGTACGAGCCGATTTCCGTTTTCATGGGTTTGTCCGTTCGGGATGCTTGTAGACCAGTTTATGGACCAGTCGCATGTGGCGTCAATGTTCCGCCGGCCACCCCCAGCCAGGTAGGAACCCGCTCGCGGGCGATGCTGTTGCCTTCGGGCGATGCTGTTGCCTTCGGGCGATGCTGTTGCCTTCGATCTCCCCGACATCAAAGCAACAGCATCGCCCGCGAGCGGGCTCCTACCCGGGTGTCGGTTGGGTGTTCATCGCCCGCGAGCGGGCTCCTGCGAGCTGCGTGATGTTGGATGCGATGCGTGGGAGGCGCAGGAGCGGGGCGCGTCATGGGCACGCAATACCGCGCCGACGGCGGATCAGCCCAGCGTGCGCATTCCGATCAAACCCGCCACCGATTCCACTCTCAAACCGGCCGCCTGCAATGCTCCCAAATCGGCCACCGGGAATACCCTGAAACCGGCCATCCGAAATGTTCTCAAACCGGCCAGCACTGGCGCTCTCGAATCCGCCACCCTGAGCTCATGAATCGCGCCCTACGTCGAGGCCTCCTTCTGGCCCGAAGCCGACGCGACGGGCAGACATCGGCCAAGTACCGGGCACTCGACATCTTGAAGTTGTAGCGGCAAAGCTGCCGTTCCGCGATGCGAGTCGACTCCGCGAGACGTATCCTTGATTGGCCACCCGTAACGCGTTACGCTGTCAGGCGTCACACGATGGAGAAAGGCCATGGCACAAACTGCTGAGCGAATGAAGGCGATGCGCGAACGGCGCCGTGCCCGTGGCTTGCGGGAATTGCGCTTGGTCGTACCGGATGCCCGCTCGAGGGCCGTCCAGAAGCGCGTCGCCAAGCAGGTGGCGGGTCTGGATCGTGGGCGCGAGTCGGAGGCAATGCGGTGGACTGAGTCGGTTTCGGAATTTGATGCCCGATGAAACGCGGCGACATCGTGACAGTTGCGGCAGCCGGCGATTATGGCAAGCCGCGTCCCGCGGTGATTGTCCAGACGGATGCGCTTCCGGCCGAACATGCTTCTGTCGTCATCTGCCAGATGACCTCCGAATGCAACGATGCGCCTGACTTTCGGGTGACGCTTGATCCTACGAAGCAGAACGGATTGCGGGTGAGGTCGCAGGTGATGGCCGATAAGCCGGTCACTGTCAGACGCGAGCGAATTGGTCGGCGGGTCGGCCGGCTCGATGACAAGGAAATCTCACGACTGAACGTCGCTTTGGCATTCGTGATGGGTCTTGCTGACTAGCAGCCTGTCGGGCTTTGGTGGTCGAGGCGAGAATTCGGCTGTGCGAGGACAGATTTTCGACGCTTCGCCGGCCCATGGTGGTTCCATGGGTCAAGAAGCGGCGGAAATATGGACCGCACAGACGGATTCGCAGCCCGGCCAACCAAAGTCCGACAGGCTGCTAGCAACCTACCCACTTCAACGATCCCGCGCAGCGAGCTGCAACGCCCGGCGCACCTACCTTCTCCTGGCGGCGATTTTCATGCCGCCTCGGGTGGCCGGATTCATAGCATTCCCGGTAGCCGATTTGGGAGCATGGCAGGTGGCCGGTTTGAATCATTAGGCGTGGCCGCATTCGACTGGAAGATGCATAGCGCCGCTTCCAGCTCCGGAATGATCTTGGACAGTTCCCCGACCAGCCCGAAATCGGCGATCCCGAAGATCGGCGATTCACCGTCCTTGTTGATCGCCACGAAGGTATCCGCATCCTTGATGACAGTGGGGTGTTGGATGGCGCGGCGCGCTGTCGCGCAACCAACATGCGCTGCACTCGCCCACGTCCCGCCCCGCGACCAAACCCTGCCGGGTAGGAGCCCGCTCGCGGGCGATGCCCTTGCTCTGATGCCCGGAAATCGAAAGCAACAAGCATCGCCCGCGAGCGGGCTCCTACGGGTGTCGGTGGGGTGTTCATCGCCCGCGAGCGGGCTCCTGCCCGGGTGTCGGTGGGGTGTTTATGGCTTCTTCTCGGTAGTGGCATCGGCCTGGTCGTACCTGGTGCAAACCGCCAGCCAGTTGCCCGATCCCGGCATCGAACCTGACCGGCTTCGCCAGCAAAACTGACCAGGCTCGCCAGGAACGCTGACCAGCTTGGTCGACTGCCGAGCGTTGCATCGGGGGCATGTTGGTATCACACTAGGCTACAGAAAAACATGTAGGTGGACCGGGCGATGAGCAACGTTAAGCAGACGAAAATAGTGCGTAAAGTGGGCGAGAAGTCCTTGTTGACCAAGGCAGAGCGTTCGGTGTCTGGCGTGGCGCTTGCGCAGACAGGGCAGCGAGAGGGGGGCGGCAAATGGCTCAAGTCCGCCCACCACGACGGCGTCAACGTCCTGTTGACGAAATACGCCGACAAGAAGACGGGGAACGTCGTCGTGGATCGGCTGGTCGATGGCACCGGATTCACCAAGAAGAACCTGGCGGGCACGCTTGGCATCAGCATGGATGCCATGTACCGCGCCGATCGGGTCAACTCGCCCGCCACGCAGGTGCGTATGCGCGAGATGCTTGAAATTCTCGGGCGCATCACCGACTGGGCCGGTGGTGAAGTGCAGGCGATGGCCTGGTACCGAGGCCAACCGATCCCGGCATTCGGAGGTCGTACCGCCGAGTCCCTGGTCAAGTCCAATCAGGCGGGGCCATTGCGCGACTATCTGGACCACATGGCGATGGGTGGCTTTGCTTGAGGTTCGAAGGAAGAGCCTACCGGGGCCATGATCCGCAGTGGGCTTTCGCGCCGCTGTCCGGTGACGGGGCAGCGGTCTACGGCGGGCGCTTCAATCCGAAAGGTGTTGCCACGCTGTACCTCGCGCTGTCCCCGACGGGGGCGATCAACGAGGTGTGCCAAGGTCTTGCAGCCCGCATCGCCCCGATGACCCTGGTCGAATACGAAGTGGATTGCACGGACATCCAGGATCTGACAAACACCGCGGCTCGCGCTACGTTGGGGATTGCGGAAGCGGATATGGCCTGCAACTGGGGTGAGGACGCGCTGATCCTTGGCAAGACGCCCGCATCGTGGGCGATCGCGACGCGGCTCATCGCGGGAGGTTCGGCCGGGATTATCGTGCCAAGCTATGCTCCGGAGGCAGCTTCCGATCACCGGAATCTCGTGCTGTGGAAGTGGGGGAGCCGGCGCCCGCATCGTGTCCGGGCCTACGATCCCAGCGGCAAGCTTCCCGCGAACCAACTGTCCTGGCCGAAATCTCGGTAGAGCGCGTGTGGATCATGAACGTTCCAGCACGTCGCGTAGAGCATCACTGTTTTCATTGCGCTGCCCTCCACCTTTCAACGTCGTTCCAGAAATCGGTTTGCAGTGTGGCCGGGTCGATGAACCGATAGGCCACTTCGCGATCGGCAACATGCCTGTGGTCGCCTTTGCCGAGTTCGTTGTCGTAGCGCACCACGCATGCGCCTTCAACAACCAGCACCAAACTGTACCTGTAGTCATGGCCACTGCCGGACACCGACCTGGCCACGTGCCAAATGACAACTTCAATGAACGCTGTTTCCGTCAGGCTTTGGCGCTCGCGGAGCAGCAGCCTGGCTTTCATGTTGGAGAACATGCCAACACTTATAAGATGTTGTCGAACACACCGGCACTTGAACAGATCCCCACCAGCCCGAAATCGGCGATCCCGAAGATCGGCGATTCACCGCCTTGTTGATCGCCACGATGGTATCCGCATCCTTGATGCCAGTGGGTGCTGGATGGCCGCGCCTTCCGCGGCGCGCTGTCGCGCAACCAACATGCGCCGCACTCGCCCACGTCCCGCCCCGCAGCCACCCCCGGCCAGGTGGTAGGAGCCCGCTCGCGGGCGATGCTCTTGCTCTGATGCCCGGAAATCGAAAGCAACAAGCATCGCCCGCGAGCGGGCTCCTACGGGCCGCGTGATGTTTGATGAGCGGTTCTGCCGGACGGGCTCGCTCACCGTGCTTTTCTGTGGGGCTTCAGCCGCGATGCTCCTGCTCTGATGCCGCAAAAGCGCCAGGAGCATCGCGACGGAAGTCGCTCCCACCCAGAGCTCCAATTTCCAGCACACCCGCTGGACGCGAAACGGAGTGTCTGCGTGCTCGCTGAATAGCCAGGATACGTCAGGAGTCGCACTGCCGCGCCGCGGGCGGATCAGCCCAGTGCCGCTTCCAGCTCCGGAATGATCTTGAACAGATCCCCCACCAGCCCGAAATCGGCGACCTCGAAGATCGGTGCCTCGCCGTCCTTGTTGATCGCCACGATGGTGCCGGCGTCCTTGATGCCGGTGAGGTGCTGGATCGCGCCGGAGATGCCGATCGCCAGGTACAGCTCGGGCGCGATGATCTTGCCGGTCTGGCCGACCTGCATCTCGTTGGGGCAGTAGCCGGCGTCCACCGCGGCGCGCGAGGCGCCCACGGCGGCGCCGATCCTGTCCGCGAACTTGTAGATGATGTCGAAGTTTTCCTTCGAGCCCACGCCGCGGCCGCCGGAGACGACCTTGCTGGCGCTCTGCAGGTCGGGGCGGTCGCTGCTGCCCTGCTGCAGTTCCACGAAGCGGGTATGCGTGGGCAGTGCCACGTCGAGGGTCAGCGCCTCGACCGGCGCGCTGCCGGTGCCGTTGGCGGCGGCCGACCAGGAGGCGGTGCGGATCGTGGCGACCACGGTGTGCGCGGGGTTCGCCTCGACCGTGATGATCGCGTTGCCGGCGTAGATCGGGCGCTTGAAGGTGTGCGAGGACTCCACGCTCATCACGTCGCTGACCTGGGCCACGCCGAGCAGGGCGGCGACGCGCGGGGCGAGGTCCTTGCCGAACGTGGTGGACGGCGCGAACACGTGGCTGTAGCCGGCGGCGGCCTGGGCGATCTGCGGGGCGAGCACGGCGGCCAGCGGGTGCGCGTTTTCTGCCTTGGCGACGGTGAGCACGCGGCTCACGCCATCGATCCTCGCCGCTTCGGCGGCGACCGCGTCGGGCGCGTCGGACAGCACCAGCACGTCGATGGCTTCGGGGTTCACCGCGATGGCGGCGCTGACCGCACGCGCGGTGGCGGTGTTGAGTTTGCCGCCCTGGTGTTCGGCGATGACCAGAATCTTGCTCATGTGTGTCTCCGGAATTTCATGTGTGTGTAGGAGCCCGCTCGCGGGCGATGCCCTTGTTCCGATGTTCGGCGGATCTGATGTAGGAGCCCGCTCGCGGGCGATGCCCTTGTTCTGATGTTCGGCGGATCTGATGTAGGAGCCCGCTCGCGGGCGATGCCCTTGTTCTGATGTGTCTATTGGATCAAGAGCATCGCCCGCGAGCGGGCTCCTACGTGGTTCTATGGCAAGCGTGTGGAATGGCCTTGCGCCGCAAGCAATGCGACCGCCTTTTGATCGAACGAAACAAAGGTCTCGCCGCCCAGCCATTGCCCCTCGAAGGCGATCACGCCATCAGCGAAATCACCGCCGGCATCGAGTAGGGCCAGACCCGCTTCAGCGGCTGGCCGGTTGGTTTCTGTATTGGCTGCATCGAGCAGGGCGCGAATCGCACTGGACACGTCCGCAGCGGCGAAGCCGTACACGCGGCGCAGCACCCACACGAACTCGCATAGGCACGGCACTGCGATCGCGACCAGGTCGGCATCCGTAAGCAGCTTGGCGGCAATCTTCGCTTGCTTCGGATCGTCGCTCACGACAGCGCGAACCAGCACATTGGTGTCGACGGCGATCTTCACCTGCGACCCGCCCAGCCTGATGCCGTGGCCTCGTTGATTTCCTCGATGGTGGCGACCTTGGCTGTCTTTCCGGCCAGCAGGCCGACAAAGCCAGCCATCGACCCGGTCGGCCGGGCTGCTTTCAGTGCGGCCCGCCCATCGGGCAGCAACTCCAGCTCGATCTTCTCCCCCGGCTTGATGCCAAGATGTTGCAGCACCTCTTTGCGAAAGGTGACCTGCCCCCGGGCGGTGATGGTCAATGTGGTCACGCGGTGTCCTCGGTATCCCGATAGGGATGGTAATGCTTAATTGCATTATCTGCAAATTCGCCTGATCTGTTCCGGTCCGGGCCCACAGCCAACCAATGGATCGCCGTAGATTGTGTTGTAGGAGCCCGCTCGCGGGCGATGCTCTTGACTCCATAGACACATCAGAACAAAAGCATCGCCCGCGAGCGGGCTCCTACACAGGGAGGGGGCGGTTACAGCAGGCCTTTCTGCTTCAGTGCGGCGATCAGCTCGGCGGCGTCCTTGACCATCACGCCCTTGCTGCGCCTGGCCGGCGGAGCGTAGTGGGTGGTCTTCAGGTGATCGTGCGCTTCGACCGCCAGCGAGCCGAACTCGATGCTGTCGATCGGCTTGGCCTTGGCCTTCATGATGTCCGGCAGCTTGATGAAGCGCGGCTCGTTGAGGCGCAGATCCACCGTGATCACGGCGGGCAGTTCGGCCTCGATCACTTCCAGGCCGGCGTCGACTTCGCGGGTCACGGTGGCCTTGCCGCCGGCGCCGCCTTCAATGGAAATGTCGACCTTGCCGGCGAAGGTGGCCTGCGGGCGATCCCACAGCGCGGCCAGCATCTGCCCGGTCTGGTTGGCATCGTCGTCGATCGCCTGCTTGCCGAGAATCACCAGGCCCGGCTGCTCCTTCTCGATCAGCTTCAGGAACACCCGCGCGGCGGTGAGCGGCTGCACCGCCTCGCCGGTGACCACGTGGATCGCGCGGTTGGCGCCCATCGCCAGGCCGTTGCGCAGGTGCGCAGTGAGGTCGGCCGGGCCGATGCCGACCACGATCACTTCGCTGGCCACGCCCTTCTCGCGCAGGCGCAGGGCCTCTTCCAGCGCGATGTCGTCGAACGGGTTGGCCGACAGCTTCACGCCGTCGGTGACCACGCCGCTGCCGTCGGGCTTGACCTGGATGCGCACGTTGTAATCCACGACGCGCTTGTAGCCGACCAGAATTTTCATCAGCGATTCCTTGAGTCTCAGGTGTCTGCCGGGCAGACAAGGGAAAAGATTTCCCAGTTTATCCTGCATGGATGCTTGGAGTCGCGTCCGTGACGTGTCGGCGGGACCGGCGCATCGTTTCAAACATAGTTCGGCAGGATCGCGTGTCGCGAATCTGCCGGCTGAGGCATCATGTCGCAGAAAGAAAGGTCGATCAGGCGCGCGCAAGGGATGAACAAGCTGAAGCTTTCCGTCGTGCTCTGCACCTGGAACGGGGCGACCTATCTGCAGCCGCAGTTGGACAGCCTGTTGGCGCAGAGCCGCCTGCCCGACGAGATCGTGATCGGCGACGATGCCTCGACGGATGCCACGATCGAGATCCTGCAGCGGTTTGCCGAGCGGGCAGGACGTTTGGGTATCGACATTCAGTTCGCGCGCAACCCCGGCAATCGCGGGTACGTGGCGAATTTTTCCACGGCGCTGCGGCAGGCGACGGGCGACGTGCTGTTCCTGTGCGATCAGGACGACGTCTGGCGCCCGGACAAGCTGGCCCTGATGGCCATGCGCTTTGACGACGACCCGCGGCTGCTGCTGCTGCACAGCGATGCGCGGCTGGTGGACGCGGGCGGCACGCCGCTGCACTGCTCGCTGTTCGATGCGCTGCAACTGACGCCGGGTGAAAAACAGGCGATCCATGCCGGCCGTGCGTTCGAGGTCGTGCAGCGCCGCAGTTTCGTGACCGGCGCCACCGCGGCGCTGCGCCGCGAACTGGTGGAACTGGCGTTGCCGGTGGCAGCGGACTGGATTCACGATGAATGGCTGGCCGCGATCGCCGCCGCATCGGGCCGGCTGGATTTCATCGACGCGCCGCTGATCGACTACCGCCAGCATGGCGGCAACCAGATAGGTGCACGCAAGCGCACGCTGGCGATGAAGTGGCGGGACTTGGTGCGTCCGCGTGGCCAGCTGCTGTGCGCCGAGGCGCAACGGCTGCGGCGGCTGGAGGATTTCCTGGCGCAGGCCAACCTCGAAGCCGGCCCTGAACGCGCAGCGCAGATCAGGCACAAGCGGATCCATTTCGAGCAGCGGGTGATGATCGGGCAATTGCCGCGGCGCCGGCGCGTGCTGCCGATCCTGCGCGAGGCCCGGGCGGGTAGCTACCGACGTTATGGCACCGGTGGGCGCTCGATGCTGCGGGACTTGTTGCGCCATGACTGACTATGCCGCAACGACCGTCTGCGCGGTGATCGTGAGCTATCAGCCCGAACCGGCAGCCTTGCTGAGCCTGCTCGATGCGGTAACCCCCCAGGTCGGTGCGGTGGTGCTGATCGACAACGCCAGCGAGGGGGGCTGGCAGCGGCCGCTGGGCGAGGCGATGTCGGCGCGTGGCGGTGCACTGTTGAGTCAGCCTGTCAACGTGGGACTGGCGGCGGCCCAGAACATCGGCATCGACTGGGCACGCGCGCACGGCTACCGCCAGGTGCTGCTGCTGGATCAGGACAGCGAACCGGAAGACGGCATGGTGGCGGCGCTGCTGGCGGCGCTGCAAGCGCTATCGGCAACGCATCGGGTTGCCGCGGTCGGGCCGCGCTTCCACGACCGGCGCGAGGGTCGGCATGCGCCGTTCGTACGCATCGGCTTTCCGCTCAATCGCAAGCTGTGGTGCGCGCACGCCGGGCAGACGATCGCCTGCGATTTCCTGATCAGTTCGGGGACGCTGATTCCGCTTGACGCGCTTGATCGAGTCGGCCCGATGGATGCCGGGCTGTTCATCGACAACGTGGATCTGGAATGGAGCTTCCGGGCGCGGGCGCAGGGCTATGCGCTGTACGGCGTGTGCGCCGCGACGATGCATCACCGCCTGGGCGATGCCCGTCATCCGCTGCCGTTTGGATCGGGTCAGTTGGTGGTGCATGGGCCGGCGCGGCTGTACTACATGATGCGCAACCGTCTGCTGCTGTACCGGATGGCGCACACGTCGCGCGTCTGGATTGCCCAGGATCTGCCGCGCGTGCTGGCCAAGCTGTTGCTGTTCGGCGTGCTGGTCGGGCCACGGCGGCGCAACCTGCGCTTCATGCTGCGCGGCCTGCGCGACGGCCTGCGCGGCCGCGAGGGCGCGTGTCCGGCCGATCTCGAGTAGGGCGGGCGCCATCCGCCCAGCAATGGTCGCGCGATACCCGGTAGGAGCCCACCCTGTGGGCGATGCCTTTCGCGATACCCGGTAGGAGCCCACCCTGTGGGCGATGCCTTTCGCAATGCCGGGTAGGAGCCCACCCTGTGGGCGCTGCCTTTCGCGATGCCCGGTAGGAGCCCACCTTGTGGGCGATGCCTTTGTGGGGATGCCGGACAAGTGCGTTCGCCCACAGGGTGGGCTCCTACGGTTCGGCGCGACACATGCGGGATCACATGTTCTGGTAGTTCGGGCCCGAGCCGCCTTCGGGGGTGACCCAGGTGATGATTTCGTACGGGTCCTTGATGTCGCAGGTCTTGCAGTGCACGCAGTTGGCGGCGTTGATCTGCAGGCGCTTGCCCGGGCTTCCGTCGGCGCGCACGTCGTCGACGATTTCGTAGACGTTGGCGGGGCAGAAGCGGGTGCAGGGGTTGCCGTATTCCTTCGTGCACTGGTCGATGCAGAGGTTGGTGTCGGCCACGTGCAGGTGGATCGGCTGGTCCTCGTCGTGCTCGGTGGCGGCGAAGTAGACGCCGGCGAGGCGGTCGCGCGGGGGCAGCGTGCGCGGCAGGTAGTCGCGTTCGGGTTCTTCCTGCGCGCCGAGCTTGTGCAGCGTCGACCAGTCGGCCTTGTTCTTCAGCGTCCACGGCGAGAGGCCGGCGGTGGCGGTTTCCCACGCGGCATTGAGCATGCCGAACCACAGGCCCTTCTTGAAGGCGGGCTTGACGTTGCGCACTTTCTTCAGCTCTTTCATGACGTCCGAACCGCGCAGCTTCGCGTCGAAGCCGGCCGGGTCGAGACCGTTCGCGACCAGGTGCTCGGCGGCCAGCATGCCGCTCTTGATCGCCTGGTGGGTGCCCTTCACCTTGGGCACGTTGAGCAGGCCGGCGGTGTCGCCGATCAGCAGTGCGCCGGGCATCTCCACCTTCGGCAGCGACTGGTAGCCGCCGGTGACGATGGCGCGCGCGCCGGCCGACAGGATCGTGCCGCCTTCCAGCAGCGGCAGGTTCAGCGGGTGGTTTTTCCACTGCTGGAACGCTTCCCACGGCTGGTAGTTGGGGTCGGTGTAGTCGAGTCCGCTGACATAGCCCAGCGCGATCTGGTCGCCGGCCAGGTGATACATGAAGCTGCCGCCGTAGGTGTGGCGGTCGGCCGGCCAGCCGAAGCTGTGCACGATCTTGCCGGGCGTGACGCGTCCGGCCGGCAGCTGCCACAGCTCCTTGATGCCGATCGAGTAGCCTTGCGGATCGCTGTCGGCATCGAGCTTGAAGCGCTTGACCAGCTGCTTGGTGAGGCTGCCGCGCGCGCCTTCGGCCAGCACGGTGACCCTGGCCTTGATGTCGATGCCTTCGGTGTAGCCGGGCTTGTGCGTGCCGTCCTTCGCCACGCCCATGTCGCCGATGCGCACGCCGGCGACCGCGCCATCCTCGTTATATATGTTGTCGGCGGCGGCGAAACCGGGGAACACGTCCACCCCCAGCGCCTCGGCCTGCGGCGCCAGCCACGCGCACATCGCGCCCAGCGAGACGATGAAGTTGCCGTGGTTCTTCATCCCCGGCGGCACCATGATCCTGCGCCCGCCGGTCTTGTTGAGCAGCCAGAACTCGTCGTCGCCGGCGGCCACGCAAACCGGCGGCGGGTTGTCGCGCCAGCCCGGCAGCAGCGCGTCCAGCGGCTGCGGCTCGATCACCGCGCCGGACAGGATCTGCGCGCCGATGGTCGAGG
>SCRF01000053.1 GCA_004322005.1 Rhodanobacter sp.
CTTGTGAATCATGGGGCAAGAGCATCGCGCGCAAGCGCGCTCCTGCAAACAGGTCGGGGTTATTCGAGGGGGCCATCCAGCTGGTCGAAATGCACGATCGCGTTGAGCACCAGCGGGTAGCTGCCGATGGTCTCGCCGCGCCAGATCGGATTGCTGGCGAACAGCAGCACGTGGCCTTTGCCCAAGCGGGCGTCCACCACGGCGGCACGCTCGGCCATCTGATCGGCGCCGTCGAGCAGGCCGGCAAGCAACAGGTGTTTGGCATCGGCGAAGCGCAGGATCACCTGCGGGCGCTGGTCGGCCGGAATCGCCCACGGGTTGTTGCGCGCCTGCTCGGCGTTCAGCGGCAGGGCCTGCCACGGCTTCACGTCGGGCAGCGCCGGCGGCTCGACAAAGGCACGGCCTTCGGGCGTGTCGATGTCGTGCGGGCCGCCGCGGCCGGTCGGGCGCTGGTAGTCCTTGGCGTTGGGCAGCCGCTTGTCGCCGGTGACCAGGTTGGACACGGTGAAGGACTGGCCCACGGCGCTGTAGAGCGCCAGATCGTCGCTGGCATAGCCTGCTGCAAGCGGGCCTTTGCGGTCGACGAACTTCGCCTGCAGCACGCTGCCGACCACCTTGAGCTTGCCGCTGGCGGGCGTGACGAAGACGCCCGGTGCCAGGCCCTCGTCGATGGCGAATTTCGCGGTGTCCTCCGACGTGATCAGCAGGCCGCCGCTGCGCACGAATTGCCGCAGGTGTTCGACGCCGCGTTCACCCAGCCCGGGGCGGATGTCGTCGGTGCTGTCGATGCGACCGATGTTGGGAGTCAGCGCGGTGGTCTTCCACGGCATCGGGTTGCCCCACAGCGGCAGGCCGTCGACGATCTGCTGTGTGCTCACGTCGCCGACCGGGCCGAACAGGATCACGTCGTATTTCGCGCGCAGGTCGCCGATGCGCGCCGCGTCCTGGGTGCTGATGTAGTCGTACTTCACGTGCAGCTGGTCCAGCGCCATCCGCCACCAGCCCTCGGTCTGGGTATCCAGCCAGGTATGCATCAGGGCGATCCGCGGCAGCTTCGCGTTCGGCAGGTCCACCGCGGCCAGCCCCTGCGGCACCGCGACCGCGCCGTTGAGCCGCTGCATTGGCGCCTTCAGGATGCTGTTGTCGGTGACGCGCACGACCTGCACGTCGAACAGGTCGCCCATCGACCAGCCGGTGTCGTCGTAGGGATGGCGCTGCGGATCCTTGGGTGACCAGTACTGGCGATCGAGCAGGGCATCGGCAATGCGCGAATACGGCTGGTCCATGCGCACCACGTAGCTGCCGGCGGCGAACCGGCGCTTGGCGGCGGGTTTCAGCTTGCCGTCGTCATCCTTCGACGCGGGTATCGTCACCGTGGCCGGCGCGGTGAGACGGCTGACCTCGGCGTGCTGCCGTTGCAGTATCCGCAGCAGCTGGGCCCGCGATCCGCTGCGCCGGTCGTCGGCGGGAAACACGTAGGCGGCCGGGCCGGCCAGCTGCGGTTTCTCGATCGAGCGCTTGCTCTTGAGGTAGAAGTTCTTCAGGAACAGCTGGCTGTTGTCGGAAAAATAATGCAGCGCGGTCAGCAGGCCGGTCTGCTCATAGTTGTTGTTGTCGCGCTGCGACCACAGCACCTCGGGCAGCGGCGGGTTGGGCTTGTACCAGGTGCGCGCATATTCCTCGGGCGTGAGGATGCGCTTGACGGTGTCGGCGCCACCGTTGCCGAACGTCTCGTACAGCCGGCTGATGCCGTTGTGCATGGCGGCGATGAACATCAGGTAGCCTGGACTCCAGGTGTCGAAGTCGCCGTGGGTGAACACGCCGGGCATGCCGAACTTGGTCATCTCCTGCACGTTGTCCCAACCCAGTTGCTGCCATTCGCCGGTCAGGATCGGATCGATCCAGGCGTTGTACGGGCCGTCGCCGACGGTGTTGTCGTAGAAGAACGGCACCGACTCGTGCAGGTCGTGCAGCACCTGCGCGTGCCAGCCGATATAGGTATTGGCCACGTTGCGGGTGAGATCCAGCGTCATTGCCATCGCATCGCGGTTGTTGTCGTGCGCCACGTAGTGGCCCCAGTACATCAGCGGCGGGTAGTTCTCGCCGGGGTGCGCCAGGTGCCAGTTGTACAGGTCCACCATGCGGTCGCGGCCGTCCACTTCGACGATCGGGGTGATCAGGGTGATCACGTGCGAACGGATCTGCCGGACGTAGGGCGCGTTGTCCACCGCCAGCCGGTAGGCCAGCTCCATCAGCGCGGTCGGCGCGCCGGTCTCGGTGGAGTGGATGCTGCCGGTGATGTAGTACACCGGGGTCGATTGGGCGATCAGCCGGTCGGCGGTGGCGTCGTCCATCTGGATGCGGCGCGGGTCGGCCAGCTTGGCCAGGCGCGCCTTGTTGGCATCGAGGTTGGCCAGCAGGTTTTCGTCGGCGATCGCCACCACGATCATCTCGCGGCCTTCCTCGGTCCTGCCGATGCTGAACACCTTGACCCGCGGGCTGGCCGCGGCCAGTGCGCGGAAGTAGCGGTAGACGTCGGCGGAATAGGGCAGGTAGTCCGGCGCGCCGGCGATGTGGCCCAGCACTTTCTCGGGCGTCGGTACGCTGCTGGAGGCGGGCAGGTAGTCGGTCAGCGGCGAGTTGAACGACGGGTCGGTGGTGTCCTTCAGGATCTGCGCGGTATACGCCTGATCGATCGGCTGGCCCGGGTCGCGGGCATACAGCATCGAGCCGTTCGGGGCGGACGCCGCCGAGGCGTTGACGCTGCCGAGCGCCAGCAGGGCGGTCAGGGAGAGCCGGAGGGATGCGTGCATGGTCGAGGTTTTTCCTGGGGCGACGGCAGTGCCACGCACTTTGCCAGAACAGGACGCCTTGTAGGAGCGCACCTTGTGCGCGATGCTCTTTGCAGCAACCGTGACAAGAGCTTCGCGCACAAGGTGCGCTCCTACAGCTGCGTCAAGGGCCGGTACTGGCCGTGCTTGCATTGACGGTGCCCGCGCCGATGTTGGCGTCGAGAAACTGCAGCAGCTTCGTGTAGAGCTCGGCACGGTTGGCCTCGTCGTAGAAACCGTGCATTTCGTCGGGCTTGAACAGCCATTCGTGCGCGATGTGCCGGGCGGCCAGTGCCTGATGCAGGCTGAGGCCCTGGATTGGCGGAACCCGCGTGTCCCGGCCGCCCACGACCAGCATCACGTGGGCCTTGAGTGCACCGAGCTGGTCGATCGGCGAGTGCTGCGCCAGCACGGTCATGTCGTCGCCAAGCTGCCGCTTGAGGTAAGCCTCGCCGTAGGTAGACTGCGGAATGTCGCCACGGTGGTACATCAGCGGCAGATCGTAGACACCCACGTAGCCGATCGCGCACTTGTACAGATCCGGCTCCTTCACCGCTCCCTCGAGTGCCGCGTAGCCGCCGTAGCTGCCGCCGAAAATGCAGATGCGATTCGGATCGGCGATGCCTTGCGCGATCGCCCAGCGGGTGGCGTCGGTAACGTCGTCCTGCATCTTGCCGCCCCACTCGCGCCAGCCGGCATGTTCATAGGCGTAGCCGTAGCCGCCGGAGCCGCGGTAGTTCACCTGCAGCACGGCATAGCCGCGGGTCGCCATGGCCTGCACGTCGGGATCGAAATTCCAGTCGTCGCGTATGCCGAAGGGACCGCCATGTACGAACACCACCAGCGGCAGGTGCTTCGCGTTTTCCTTGCCGGGCGGATAGCTCACGTAGCCATGCAGCTTCATGCCGTCGCGCGCGGAAAAATCGAACGGCTGCTTGCTGGCCATCTGTTCCGGATCGATCCACGACTCGCGGGCCAGCAGCGGCGTGAGCTTTTTCGCTTTCGCGTCGTACAGCACGAACGTGCCCGGATCGGCGTCGGCCTCCACCAGCACCACGCTGCGGCTGCCGTCGCGCGTGCCGGAGACGAAACGGACGCTTTCGCCGGGGAACTGCTTCATCAGCGCCAGCAGGGTTTGCGCGTCGACCGACCGGGCATCGAACAGCGCGGTGCCGGTGCGGCCGTCCATGAAACCCACGCCCATGACACTGTTGTCGGCCAGGCCCTGCAACAAGCCGCGCGCTTCCACGGTGGGGTTGCTCCACACGACGGCCAGCGACTTTTTCGCCGGATCCCAGCGGCAGATGCCGTACGCACCCGGTGCCGGGCAGCTGAAGTACGCCGCACTGTCGTCGCGGTTGAACGCGATCGGCGTGGAGTGGTTTGCGCTCAGTTCCGGCAGCAGCTGCCAGCCGTCGCCGTCGACCGGATGCAGGTACACCTGCTCGTTGCCGTCGTTGTCGTCGCCGTAGGCGAAGCGGATCCGGCCCTGGTGGTCGGCAACGAACCGCGCGCCGCGCATCGGCGCGGTGATGATCTTGTTCTTTATGCCGTCGCGCACGTCCATGCGGTAGGCGATCGGCAGCGCGCGCTCGAACCCGGCGGCATCCCACCGGCTGACCGCGACCAACATGTGCTCGGGATCGTGGGGAATGGCCGCGATGAATCTGGCACTGCCGCGCTCGGACACCGCGCGCTGGATATGCGAGCCGGTACTCATGCCGCCCTTGCGATAGCCGTACAGCATCTTCGTGCCGCTGCCGTCGGCATTGACGGCGAACAGTTCGCCGGTGGCCAGCGGCGAATCGTAGCCGCCGATGCGGGTACCCACGGCGTAGACCACCCGCGTGGGCGACACCCACCAGAAGCTGGTGACGTCGTCCTCCTCGCGTGGGCGGACGATGTTGCCCTTCTTGTCGGACAGGCGGATCAGTGCCAGCACGGTGCGCCCGTCGACCACGGCGGTGGCGGCCAGATACTTCCCGTCGGGCGAAATCTTCACATCCTTGTACTGCGCATGCCGGGCCAGATCGGCCAGGGACACCGGCTGCGCCTGCAGCGCGGCAGCACACAGCAACAACGAAACCGCAACCAGCCAGCGTCGCCAAGCCATCATGACCATTCCCCTGTAGTGGATCGCGCGAACTGTCGTTCGCGCAATCGGATTCCCGCTGCATTTATAGCAGTCGGCTCGTCGCGTGGCGAGTCCGCATGCAGCAGCCGTGCCGGCAGCGACGCGTTCCAGCGCTTCGACTCGTGTACGCAGGGTACGGTCTGGACACCGTAGCCGTTCGACTGTCGGCAGCGTGGTATTGCCCGCGTTGACTCAGGGCATCGGACACGCCGCTGCGCGGGCCTGAAACTGGCTGGGCACCGAGCCGGCCGGCGCACAGGCAAGCAGCGGTTTGCGCACCGTCCGTCGTCGGTTTGGAACAGGCGGATCATCGGCCAGCACGTCGTCGCTCTTGCCGGTCACCGTGATGTCCTGCTGGAACAGCACATTGGCGTAGGAATCGCTGTAAGTGAGCTTGTACTTGCCAGGCCGCAGATAGAGGTCGCTGACCGGGATGATCAGGCCGTTGCCCACCCGATCGCTGGTCACGGCATTGAGCGGCAAGGGATCGAGGACCAGACGGTCGGCCGGAACCGCATCCGGGCCCTCGTCGGCATAGCGCGCCTCGACGAGGCAGGGAAAGGTGCGGTCGCAACGGTTGCCGCTGACGAAATAGGGTTTGCGCAAGCCACCGAGGCTGAGCCAGGTGGGGCGGTCGCGGCGTATCTTCTGCGGCGGAAAGAACACGCTCACATCGTACCCTGGGCGCAGCGACCAGGGCTGTCCCGCCTGGTTCACGAACACGATCGGTTCTTTCGGATGCAGTTGCTGCATGACGGCGGCGTAGTAGGGGTGATCGTCGGCCGCGGATTGATGCGGGAACAGCATGGTCTGCTCGACCGTGAGCGGATCGATGCCGGTGAGCTGGTGCAGGTGTTCGGCCATGCTGGCGCCGCCCAGGAAGACACCCGATTCCTGGATGTGCGCGTAACCGGCATCGAGTACCAGCCGCGCGGAGGGATCCTTCCTGAATACCTGGTTGTAGATGTTGCGCGCCTGCTCGGCTTCGCGCGCGTCGCCGGTGGCGTCCGACAGCGCTTCGTAGGCAATCACCTTGAAGCCGAGCTTCAGCGCGGTGCGCACCATCTCGGCGCAGATCGGTTCCTCGGTGTAGAAACCGCTGCCCTTGATCGGGTAGCCGCGCGATTGCAGCTTGGTGTCCGACTGGTAGAGCGTTTCGGCGGCGAAGTAATTGAAGCCTTCGGCGCGCAGCTTGCCGAGCACTTGCACGGTGAGCGTGCGCGTGAGCGGCACGTTGTGGGCCTCGTTGAAGAATACCGCCCGGTACTGCCTGGCCAGCTCGGGAATGGCATCCAGCGCGGGACGGGCGGTGTAGCCGGGGCTGGACAGCGGCGACGGCCGGTCGTCCGGCAACGGCGGCTCCTTGATCGAGAAACTGGCCGCCGCATGCGGGTAATCGCCGATGAAGGTCTGGTACCAGCTCAGGTACTGACCGAAGATGACGCGGAATGCCGGATCGTTGTCGCCGAGGTAGGCATAGCGCATCACCAGGTACTGGGACAGCAGCCCCTTGTGCTTGTCGGCATCGCGCATGATCCGTTCGGACTTGCGCGAAGCTTCGAGCTGACGTTCCATCCACGCCGAGACCCGTTGCGCGTGGCTGGCAGCGCAGATGCCCGCCAGCAGCAGTGCGCAGCCGAACATGATGCGTGTGCGGGATGACGGCATCGAGCTTTCCTGTGTCCGTTTCCGGTCTGGTTGCCTGCCCTGTCCTGCCGGAGTGAATTCGTTGCGAAGCAATGCGAATATACCCCTGCATCGCGAGGGTAGCAGCACCATGCTGCGACATGACCCATGCCGGTTGGCACAGGACGGCTGCGGCGATCAGGGGGCACAATCCGGGGCGTCTTTGCCGTGAATGCGAAGCACGTCATGCCGCACGACTGCACGCCCGAGGATGCCGCCGCCGATCCCCCGCCGTTGCGTCCGCCCGAACCGGATGCCGCCGAATGCTGCGGCGAGGGTTGCCCGCGCTGCGTGTTCGATGTCCATGCGGAAGCGCTCGAACGCTATCGGGCCGCGCTCGCCGCGTGGCAGGCCCGGCATCCACAGTGCACGGCCGATACGCCGCCGTGAATCGCGGCGCTAAACTCTCGAACGCAGGCACCTCGAATCACCCCGATTGGTGTAGGAGCGCACCCTGTGCGCGATGCTCTTGCTGCACGCGCCTCAAGAGCCATCGCGCATTGCAGGTTCGACCATCCAGGAACAAACGCACCAGGCGCTCGTGAATTGCGAGAACATTCTGCGCGCCGCCGGCGCAAAACTTGAGAACGTCGTCGATATCCATGTGCTGCTGGCCCGCCCGAGCGATTTTGCCGGGCTAAATGAGGCGTACGCAACGTTCTTCCCGGGCGACCCGCCAGCGCGCGCGGTCGGCAAGCTCGGGGTTGAGCTTCCGAACGTCCTCGTATCGATAAAGCTCACAGCGGTTCTGGGGGATTCTTGAGCCGGTCAGAGTTGCGCTCTCACAGTCGAATGTGATTCCGGCCGCCTATACACCGATGCCGGCCGAAGGGTCGCTTCGGGTCGTTCCGCGACGGCTGTGAGGGGGCAGAAACTTCCCGGTGCCCGGATCTCCTTCGATTCCATCGCCACCGATGGCGCAAGTGGAACAGTCACTGTCAGCCTGCCGCACGCCCCACCATGCCTTCGCGCCGCATCCAGTCGAGGGTGTCGGCGAGCAGCGTATCGAGCGGGGTTTCGACGTAGTCCAGTTCGCGCCGGGCCTTGGAGGAATCCACGCGCAGCTCGTGGCAGGTCAGGGTGGCGGCTTCGGGGGTGATGTCGGGCTGCTTGCCGCTGATGCGCGACCAGGCGTCGGCCAGCCGGGCGAAGGCCATCAGGGCGAACGCCGGCGTGGCGTAGCGCGGAGTGCGCTTGCCCAGCGCCGCGCCCACGCGATGCACGAAGTCGACGAAACTGGCCTGCTCGCCGCCGAGCAGATAGGCCTGCCCGAACCGCTGCCGCTGCCAGGCGCGTACCTGGGCCCGGGCGATCTCGCGCACGTCGGCGAACGCGCCGATGCCGGGCGGGATGCCGGGCAGCTTTTCGCGGTCCACCAGCATGATCAGCCGTGCCCAGTTGTGACGGTCGCCCGGACCCAGGATGTGCGAGGGGTTGAACACGATCCACGGCACGCGGGCATGGCGCACGGCCTGTTCGGCCAGGAATTTGGTGCACTCGTAATTGATCCAGCTTTCGCCGCCGCGCTGCGGTACCGATTCGTCGATCACGCCGCGCACCAGGTGCGACCAGGCCGATACCGAGGAGGAGTGCGCGAAGGCGGGCACGCCGGCCGCTTCGGTGGCGCGCAGCAGGTTTTCGGTGCCCTGCACGTTGGTGGCGGTCTGCGCCGCCGCCTGCGGACGCCACATGCTGGTGTCGGCCGCGGCATGGAACACCGCGGCGCACCCCCTCACGGCCGCCTGCAGGCTGGCTCGATCCGCCAGTTCGGCGCGTACCGGCACGGCCCCCGCGGCGATGATGGCGGCATCGGATCCGGCACGGCGCGACAGCGCCTTGACCGCACAGTCCGCCGTACGCAGTTCGTGCAGCAAATGCCCGCCCAGGAACCCGCTGGCGCCGGTGAGAAACACGGTGGTCATGGTGTGCCCTGCATGAACGAAGCGGGGTGCGCCGCACGGGTCGTCACGCCAACACGGCCGGATGCATCGGGGCTGCGCTCGATATTGTCCCGCCGGGGATCGACCCCTTGAGGGAATCTCGAATAACCTGGTTCTTGGCACTCGTAGGAGCGCGCTTGCGCGCGAAGCTCTTGCTGCGGGGTGAAGAGCATCGCGCACAAGTGCGCTCCTACAAAATCGCGCACGAGCAAGGTGCGCTCCAAAATCGCGCACGAGGTGTGCTCCTGCCAAATCGGGGTTGTTCGAGGTGCCCGGCGCGGGGAAACCGTGCCGGGCAGGGTGATCTCCATGCCCGGCGGGGATTTCAACCGGGCACGCTGCGGCGGTTACTGGTTCTTTTTCTTTTCCTGCTTGGCGGCCTTCTTTTCCTTCATGGTCTTGGCCGGTTTTTTCTTGTCGCTTTTCTTCGAATCCATGCCCTTGCTCATGCTGTTCTCCTGGATGTGGGTGGTGCGGTTGGCGATGCGGGAAGACATTGACAGCGGGCGTCTGCGGCGACCTGGAAACACCGCGTGCAACGCTGCCGGAAGTTTACGCTGCTCAGAAACGTTCGGCGGGAGCCAGATAACGCCATTGTCCGGGTGGCAGCCGGGCCAGCGGAATGCGTCCGACGCGCAGGCGCTTCAGCGCCAGCACCTGCAGGCCGACCGCGTTGCACATCGGCTCGATCAGGGCCGGCTGCAAACCCTTGAACGCGAAGCGCAGCCGCTGCTCGCTTTGCCAGCTGGCCTTGATCGGCGGCATCGCGTAATGGTTGAAGCGCAGGCCGTGATTGAGCAGGGCCAACCCGTCGGGAACCAGTTCGCCGCTGACGTCGACCTCGAACTCCTGCTCGATCCGCGCGACGTCCTCGGTGAGCTTGCGGGTGACGCGCCAGTCCTGGGTAAACACCAGCAGGCCGCTGGCACCGGTCGGCAGCGGCAGCGGCGACGTCAGCCGCTGCAGATGCCGCTTCAACGGGCGTACCCCCGAAGCATCATCCGGCGAACGGCTGGCGGGCGTGACCAGCGCACTGGCCGGGTTCGCACCGGTGCCGGCGTCGTAGCCGATTGGCTTGTGCAGCACCAGGGTGGCCGGCTCGGTGGGAGCCAGCCTGGCGTCGGGGTCGAGTTCGACGGTCTGCGCAGCCACCATGAATTGGGGTTCTTCCACCACCACGCCATCGACCCGGACCCAGCCACCCTCGATGTACTGCTCGGCCTCGCGCCGCGAACAGTGGGTCAGTGCGACGACGCGTTTGGCGAGGCGGACAGGTTCGGTCATCGAGGTGCCGTTGAGCGTGGGAGGGCCATTGTAAGCGCCCTCGCCACGCCGGTAGGAGCGCACCCTGTGCGCGAATGCTCTGTGCAGCGGTCGTGACAAGAGCTTTCGCGCACAGGGTGCGCTCCTACACGCCAGCTGACTCGCGCAGGGGCAAATAAGCCGGACGAGGCCGCCGATCGGCCATAATCGGCGTTACTCCACGAATCATTGAAGCTCCCCCACGCATGAAGACACCCAAGGGCCTGCAGGAACTGATCGACGAAGGCGTGATCGACCAGGTGCTCAGGCCGCTGAAAAGCGGCAAGGAGGCATCCGTCTACGTCGTGCGTTCGGGTGACGATATCCGCTGCGCCAAGGTTTACAAGGACATGGCACAGCGCAGCTTCCAGGCGCGCGTGCAGTACCAGGAAGGGCGCAAGGTGCGCGGCAGCCGGCAGGCCCGCGCGATGGGCAAGGCCACCAAGTTCGGCCGCAGGGAGGCCGAGGCCGCCTGGAAGAACGCCGAAGTAGATGCGCTGTACCAGCTGACCGCCGCCGGCGTGCGCGTGCCCAGGCCCTACGGCTATTTCGGCGGCGTGCTGGTGATGGAACTGGTCACCGATGCGGATGGCCATTCGGCGCCGCGGCTGGGCGAAGTGGAGCTGTCGGCGGAAACCGCGCGCGACTACCACCGCTTCCTGATGCGGCAGGTGGCGCGGATGCTGTGCGTGGGGCTGATCCACGGCGACCTGTCCGAATACAACGTGCTGGTGGCGCCGGAAGGGCCGGTGATCATCGACCTGCCGCAGGCGGTCAGCGCCTCGGGCAACAACGCCGCGCGCACGATGTTGCGGCGTGACGTGGGCAACATCACCATCAGCCTGTCGCGCTTCGCGCCGGAACTGCTGGACACCCACTACGGCGAGGAGATGTGGGCGCTGTACGAGCTGGGCGAGCTGCATCCCGATACCGAACTCACCGGCCATTTCGAGTTCGACGAACGCATCGCCGACGTCGACAGCGTGATGCAGTCGATCATCGATGCGCGCGAGGAAGCGATCATCCGCCAGCAAGGGCGCGAGGCGGCGGCGCTGGAAGGTTAAATGCCCGCCGTTTTTTTGTAGGGGCCCGCTGGCGGGCGACGCTGTTGCGTTGATGGTTGGTTGGAGTAGGGGAATTCAGAGCAAGCGCATCGCCCGCCAGCGGGCTCCTGCAAGAACGGCATCGCAACTGAAGTCGCCTACAGCGCTTCGGCGTGCTCCGGGACAGGCCTGTCTGTCGCCGGTGCGCTGGCGGGCAACTCGTGCAGCATCTGCCGCGCCAGCGGCTGGTAGCCGCCGGCAAAATGATGGTCACCCTGCTTGGCATGCACGCTGACCCACGCCGGCAGGCCAGGCATGGTGCACAGGCTGTCGCCGGCTTCCTGCACACCGTAGTAGCAGACGGTGGGCGGCCGATCGTTCAGCGCCTGCAGCGGCGGCAGTGCATCGTAGTGCGGCACCTTGTTGAACTTCTCCAGCACGGTCTTGACGAAGGCCTTGATCCGCCCCTGCGCGATCATGTAGCCCTCGAACTGGATCTCGAAGCTGGTGTCGCGGCTGGGCGAGAGCAGCACCAGCTGCGCGATGCGCGCGCGGTTGGCCGGACTGAGCTTGTCGATGATGGTGGGCAGCACATCGGCACCGAACGAGAAGCCCACCAGCCACACACGCTGCTTGTGCCACTGGGCGAGCTGCTTGGTCATCAGCGCGTCCAGCTGTTCGGCCGCCTGGTCGGGCGAGCGGCTGCGCCAGAAATACTTGAAGGTGCTGATACCCAGCACCGGGATGCCGCGGGCGGCGAAAGCACCGCCCAGCTGCTTGTCGAGGTCGGCCCAGCCGCCGTCGCCGGAGTACAGGATGGTCAGCACGTCGCCCTTGCCGGCCGGCGCCTGCACGCCGGCCGCAGCCGGCACGACCACCGTGGACTTTTCCAGGCTGGGCCGCGCGAACGGATTCCACAGCAGGGCCAGCCCGAGCACGCACGCACCTGTTCCAGCCCACATGATCCGCTTTCCCGTTTTCATCGGCGCACCACGCCGGAGAGTCCACCGGAGATCAGGCTGGCCACGTTGGTCAGGATCATCGGCAGCGCAATGCCGCCGGGAACGGCCATGTAGCGCGGCTCCCATTCCGGGTCGAATTTGTCCTTGTAGCGCTGTAGACCGCGAAAGTTGTAGAAACGTTCGCCGCGACCGAACACCAGCGCGCCGAAACGGTTCCACAACGGCGCCTGCCGCCGGTTCTGCAATCCGGCCAGCGGCGCCATGCCCAGGTTGAACCAGTGGTAGCCCTCGGCCCGCGCCCACTGCATCAGCTCCACGAACAGGTAGTCCATGATCCCGGCCGGACCGTCGGGCAGGAAGCGCATCAGGTCCACCGAGGCTTCCTGCATGGTGCCGCTGAGGAAAAGGTTGGCGAACGCCAGCAGCCGATCGCCCTGCCACACCACCGCCATCGGTGTGCGCACCAGGTAGCGCGGGTCGAATGCGCCCAGCGAAAAGCGCTTCTCGCGCACATGCTTGTCGCGCAGCCAGGCATCGGAGATCTGTTTCAGCCGCGGCAGCAGCGGCAGCACCGCATCGGCCGGCACGATCTCCAGCCGCAGGCCTTCGCGCGTCAGCTTGTTCACCGTATTGCGCAGCACCTTCTTCGACTTGCCGTCGAGGTTGAACGTGGCCAGCCGCACCCGCGCCTCCTCGCCGATCTTCAGCAGGTTCATGCCCACTTCCAGATACAGGTCCAGGTTGGCCGGACTGACCTGGTAGAACACCGGCCAGCCGCCGGCATGTTCGCACTGTTCGAGGAACGTCCACACCAGCTCCCGCCGGGTAGCATCGTCCGTGCCGACCGGATCGCCCATGGTCACCCAGCTGCGGCCGGCAATGTCGTACATCACGAACGCCTTGTGCGCGGGATCGAACAGCAGCGTCTTGTCAGCCATCAGCGCCAGGTGCGCCTGGGCGCAGGCGCTCTGCTTGATCAGGGGCAGCGCCTGCGCCAGCTCGATTTCGCTGGGCGGTTCGCGATGCAGTCGAACCGGGCGGATCAGGCTGGCCACGGCGAACAGCATGCCGGCTGCCGCTGCCGCCACCAGGGCACGCAACGCGCGCGGCGCCCCACCCTGGCGGAAACTGAATTCCCACCACAGGCTGCTGCTGTAATCGACATGCTTGTAGCTGAACATCACCAGCCAGCTCGCGCAGCCCAGCACCGCCAGGATCGCCAGCACCCAGCCCAGCGAGAAGGAGGTACTGAACAGCGACGCGCGCCGATAGAACAGCCGGTGCGCCGGCGCCAGTGCCATCGCCAGCAGGGTGAGCAGGGTCGCCTCCTCGTAGTCGATGCCTTTCAGCAGCGAGAACACCGCACCGGCCACCAGCAGCACCAGGGTCAGCACATACGCCGCATCCAGCCGGCGCTGCAGCCCGCGGGCGAGGATCAGCAGCAGCATGCCGATCACGCTGGCCAGCAGATGCGAGACTTCCAGTACCGACAGCGGCAACACGTCGCGCAGTATCGCCATCCGCTCGGGCAACGCGCGGGTCGCCCCGGAGAACAGCAGCACCGCGCCGGAGACCATGGTCAGGCCGGCAAAGAACGAGGGCAGCAGGCCGGTGAACCACGGTGCCAGCAGGGATTTCCGGCGCAGGCCGCGCGCCTCGCGCTGCAATACCAGCGCCGTCGCCGTGCACAGCGGAAGCAGGTAGTAGATGACGCGGAACGCCGCCAGCGCGCCCAGGATCGGCGCCGTCAATGCCTGATTGCCGGTGGCGCCGAAACTGGCCAGCATCACCGCCTCGAACACGCCGATGCCGCCGGGCACGTGGCTGATCAACCCGATGATCTGGGCGATCACGAAGATCGCCAGGAAATGCCCGAAACCATGGTTGAGCTGATCGGGCATCAGCACGTACAGCACGGCCGCGGCCAGACCCCAGTCCAGCGCGCCGAGCAGGATCTGCTGCAGGCCGGTCCGCGTCGACGGCAGGTTCACGCGCCAGCGCCAGATCCGCACCGGGCGACGGATCTGGCCGCCGGCCAGCCAGGCCAGCGGGATCAGCGCAAGCAGCACGCCCAGCGGCAGGCTGAACGCCGCCAGCGGAAGATTGGCCGGCAACGGCACCCACAGCAGGGTCACCCCGGTCAGCGCCAGCAGCCCCAGCCAGAAACTGGTGGTGCAGAACAGCACCACCCGGGCCACCTCGCCGGTGGACAAGCCGTTCTGGATGTAGAAGCGGTAACGGATCGAACCGGACACCAGCAGCGACATGCCCACCGCATTGCTGAAGGCGTAGCTGATGAACGAGATCATGCCGACCCGGCGCCAGGGCAGTTTGCGGCCGATCGAAACCAGCGCGAAACGGTCGTACAGCGTCATCACCGCATAGCCCAACGCGGTGAACAGCGCCGCCAGCAGCAAGCGGCCGTGCGAGAGACTCTGCACGTAGCGCCGGACCTGGTGGTAGTTCACCTCCCGGGCCAGCAGATGCAGTGCCCACAGCGCCAGGCACAACATGCCCAGCGACAACAGCGGCCCGGCCAGCCGGCGCAGCACCACAATGTGTTGACTCGGTGAGGCGAGGGAATCCACGTCGCTCAGCACCTGCACAACCTTTTCCTGCTCCACGCGACGTCCGACTCCCTTGAAGACCGTCTAGTGTAGTGCTTCGACCATTTCGGGTGATCGCCTAATCGCTATCGGGCCGTCCGGTCTCGCCGCGGAATGCGATGCAGGGCGATCATGCCGGCGCCGACCTGCGGCCCAGCCGGGCCACCCAGACGTACAGCGCGGCGTTGACCAGCACGAACGCGATGCCGCCGATCCAGATCGCCGCCGTGCCGAAGCTATCGCCGACCAGCGCCAGCGGTGCGTTCTTGCCGGAAAACACCACAACCGCGGCGATCAGCACGCCGATGATGCTCTCGCCCACGATCATGCCGGAGGCCAAGAGCACGCCCAACTGCTTGACCGGTTCGGGATTGGCGGTGCGCTCGGCGCGCCTGTCGAAGTACCAACCGACCACCGCGCCGACCACGATCATCATGGTGGTGGAGGTCGGCAGGTAGATACCCAGACCCACCGCCAGCGGCGGCAGCCGCGCCGACTTGCCGACCCGGCCGAGCAGCGCGTCCAGCGCGATCAACGCCACGCCGATAGCCACGCCGAGAAAGATCAGGCTCCAGTCGATGTTGCCCTGGATCACCCCTTGTGCCAGCGCCGAAATCAGCCCTGCCTGCGGCGCGGCCAGCGCACGCGCCGGATCGACGCCGGGCATGCCGGCAAAGCCGTAGGCCTTGTTCAGCAGATCCAGCACCGGCGGGATCACCGCGGCACCGGCCAGCACGCCGATCACCAGCGCCGCCTGCTGCTTCCACGGCGTGGCATCGACCAGCTGGCCGGTCTTCAGATCCTGCAGGTTGTTGTTGGCGATGGTGGCCACCGCAAACACCACCGAGGTGGCGAACAGCGCGAACGCCACCAGCCCCTTGCCGCTGTCGCCCGACACTTGCGCCTGCACGCCGACCACCAGCAGCAGTGCGGCCACGATCACCACCAGGATGCCCACGCCCGACAGCGGACTGTTGGACGAGCCGATCAACCCGGCCATGTAGCCGCAGACGGCAGACACCAGGAAACCCATGATCACCACGAAGATCAGCCCGCCGATCACCAGCAGCCACAGGTGCGCTGCGAGGCCGGTCTCGCGGCTGAAATCACCCAGCAGCCAGGCGATCGGAACCAGGCACGCCAGGCTGATCAGGCCGACCATGCCGACCGGCATGTCGTGCTCGGTGCGCGGCAGGCTGGCACCCTGTCCGGCCTTGCGGGCACGCGAGGACGCCATCGCCGAGCGCAGTCCGCCGATCACCGGCTTGACCAGCGTGGCCAGGGTCCAGATCGCCGCCATGCCGATGGTGCCTGCGCCGACGAAACGTACCTTGGTGCTCCACGCCGCCTGCGCCACGTCCGCCGCGGCACCGGTGGCCGCCGCCAGCATCGTGTAATGCGGCACCGCCCAGCCCCACGCGATCAGCGCGCCAAGCAGCATCGCGATGCCCACCCACAAGCCCACCAGATGGCCCACCGCGAGCAGCGCGAAGGACAGGCTGAAATCGTAACCCGTGGCCGCGCCGCGATCGCCGAGGCGGAAATACTGCGCCACGTCGCCGGCGAAGATCTTCGTGGCGACCACGATCGCGAATACCGCCGAGACGATCGTGCCCGCAGCCACCGCCAACAGGCCGGCCCGGCTGCTCTCCTCGGCCGACGACTCCGAATCGTCGCCGCCACCCACCTTCAGTACCTCGGCGCAGGCCACGCCCTCCGGGTAGGGCAGGTCGGAGTCGGTGACCAGCGCGCGACGCAGCGGGATCGTGTACATCACGCCGAGGATGCCGCCGGTGGCGCAGATGCCGAACGTGACCCAGAACGGGAAGCCGTTCCACCAGCCGATCATCACCAGGCCCGGCAGCACGAAGATGATGGCCGACAGCGTGCCTGCCGCCGACGCCACCGTCTGCACGATGTTGTTTTCCTGGATGGTGGAATTCTTGAACCCGCGAAGTATCGCCATCGAGATCACAGCCGCCGGGATCGAGGTCGCGAAGGTCAGGCCGGCCTTGAGGCCGAAGAACACGTTGGCCGCGGTGAACACCAGGGTGATCGCGATGCCGACGATCAGGCCGCGAACGGTCAGCTCGGTGCGCGGTTGTGCGCTGGATGCTGCTGCAGGTGCACTCACGAATCGCTCTCCCCCGATGGCTGGATGTTGCGCAAGATAGCGTGGATTGGCCGCCGATGGATATTGCGGGAACGTCCGGCGATCGTGGGGGCGGCTCTTTGTAGAGCGCGCTTGCGCGCGATGCTCCTGCTGCCGGGTGAAGAGCATCGCGCGCAAGCGCACTCCTACGCGGACCAGGCTGCCGGCGCGTAGAATGGCCGGTTGTTGTCCCGAGGCACACCGCATGGCGCTCAACTCCACCGTCTACAAGGTCGAACTGCAGATCAGCGACATGGACCGGCATTACTACGCCACCCATGTGCTGACCCTGGCGCGGCACCCGTCCGAAACCGAGGAGCGGCTGATGGTGCGGCTGCTGGCGTTCGCGCTGCATGCGCACGACCGGCTGGAGTTCGGCAAGGGCATCAGCGACGAGGACGAGCCGGCGCTGTGGCGCAAGGCGTACACCGACGAGATCGAGTTGTGGATCGAGGTCGGCCAGCCCGACGAGAGCCGCATCCGCAAGGCCTGCGGCCGTTCGCGCCAGGTGGTGGTGATCAGCTACGGCGGCCATGCCGCGGAGCTCTGGTGGAACAAGGTCGGTGCCTCGCTGGGCCGCCACCGCAACCTCACCGTACTCGACATCCCCGCCGCCACCGTCGCCGAACTCGTCGCGTTGCTGCAGCGTGGCATGCGCCTGCAATGCCTGATCCAGGATGGCCAGCTGCAGGTGATGAACGATGCCGATGCGGTCGCGGTCGATCCGCTGCGACGCATGGCGGTCGCTGAAACAGCAAGCTGAACATGGCCGTCGATCGGCCGCATCGTCCGCAGGCGCGCAACTTTCAAGCCGTCGCGCAAAACCGATCATGAACCCTCGTCTCGAACCACCTTTCCGGAGTCATCCCATGCGCTGGTTGCTGCCCCTGCTTGCCCTGGTTGTCCTCGCCGCCTGCACCGCCACCCCGCCGGCGCATGCCAGTGGGCAGGTGGACAAGCTCGGCGTGATCGACCGGCAGGTCGGCACCGGCGTCGAAGCGCAGCCCGGCATGAAGGTGACCGTGCAATACACCGGCTGGCTGTACGACGAGAACGCCAGCGGCAAGCGCGGCGCCAAGTTCGACAGCTCGCGCGATCACGGCCAGCCGTTTTCCTTCGTGCTGGGCGCGGGCAGTGTGATCGCCGGCTGGGACCAGGGTGTGGCCGGCATGCGCGTGGGCGGCAGACGCACCCTGCTGATTCCTGCCGCGCTAGGTTATGGCGCGGATGGCGCCGGCGACGACATCCCGCCGAATGCCTCGCTGGTGTTCGACGTGGAGTTGCTGAAAGTCGGCGCCCGCTGACGTGAGCGGCTTCAGTAGCGATGCTCCTGGCTTGGTTGGAGGAAATGCATCGCGGCTGAAGCCGCTCCTGCAGTCGCTCCGAATCGGGGTTGTTCGCGGTGCCCTACAATGCCGCCACCGTTTCGCCGCTGATAGAGATGACGTGACTGCTGCCGGCTTTTTCGCGGCCGCGCCGGATACGGCGCTGGCTGCCCTGTTCGTTCCCTTTGAAGCGTCGCAGTTGCGTCTGCCGGCGGATGGGCGCGTGCTGTTCCTGCGCGCGCGTGCCGGCGTGCGTCTGCGCGAGATGGCGCAGCCCGGCTGGTTGTGCCAGCAGGGGTTCCTGCCATTCGCCGACGAGCTGGGCCGCAACGGCCTGCGCGTGGGCGAGCCGGCCGCCGATGAGACATTTCCGCTGGTGCTGCTGCTGCCGCCGCGGCAGCGCGACGAGGCGCGCGCGTTGTTTACCCGCGCGCTGGGCCATCTGAGGCCGGGCGGCACGCTGCTGGCGAGCATGCCCAATGCCGAGGGCGCGAAGTCGGGCGAGGCCGATCTGGCGAAACTGGCCGGCGCCGTGCAGCATCTGTCCAAGCACAAGTGCCGGGTGTTCTGGAGTACGCCGCAGGCGGCCGACATCGACCGGGCATTGCTGGCCCAGTGGCTGGCGCTGGATGCGCCGCGCGAGATCATGCCCGGCTACGTCAGCCGTCCGGGCCTGTTCGCCTGGAATCGCATCGACTGCGCCTCGGCGCTGCTGGCCGCGCACTTGCCGACCGACCTGCGCGGGCGCGTGGCCGATCTGGGCGCAGGTGTCGGCTATCTCGCCAGCCAGGTCGTCGCGCGCTGTCCGCAGGTCGGCGCGATCGACCTGTACGAGGCCGAGGCGCGCGCGCTGGAGCCGGCGCGGATCAATCTGCAAAACGCCGTACGCGCGTGCGGCCGCGACGTGGCGGCGGCGGTGCACTGGCACGACGTCACCCGCGGATTGCCGCAGCGTTACGGCGCCATCGTCAGCAACCCGCCGTTCCATCAGGGCCGCGCCGACCTGCCGGAACTGGGCCGCGCCTTCATCGCCAGTGCCGCCGATGCGTTGCTTCCGGAAGGCCGTCTCTTCATCGTGGCGAACCGGCACCTGCCGTATGAGGCGATACTCGCCGCGCGCTTTCGCGAAGTGCGCCTGTTGGCGACGCAGGACGGATTCAAGGTGATCGAAGCGGTCGGAGTGCGTGCATGAAACGGGTCAAGCCATGAAACTGGTCAAATTGATTGCCAACCTGGGCTACGGCAGCCGCAAGGACGTGACGCAGATGTTTCGCGCCGGCCGCATCACCGATACCGACGGCGAGGTGCTGTACGCCGACGACGTGGTGCCCCACGAAACCATCCGCGTCGACGACGAGCCGCTGGATCCACCGCCCGGGCTGGTATTGATGATGCACAAGCCGCTCGGCGTCACCTGCTCGCGCAAGGATCCGGGACGCGTGGTGTACGACCTGCTGCCGCCGCGCTACAGCGTGCGCACGCCGGCGTTGTCCAGCGTGGGGCGGCTCGACCGCGACACGTCCGGCCTGCTGCTGTTCACCGACGATGGCGCGCTGCTGCACCGGATCATCTCGCCCAGGGCGCAGGTGGCCAAGGTGTACGAAGCCACCCTGGCGCAGGACCTGGGCGGCGACGAAGGCGAGCTGTTCGCCAGCGGCACGCTGCTGCTGGAATCGGAAAACGAACCGCTGGCGCCGGCATGGCTCGACGTGCTGGGTCCAAGGCATGCCCGGCTCACCGTGACCGAGGGTCGTTATCACCAGGTACGGCGCATGTTCGCCGCTGCCGGCAATCACGTCGAGACGCTGCAACGGATCGCAGTCGGTGGCCTCACCCTGGGCGGGTTGCCGCCGGGCGAATGGCGCACGCTCGATGCCGAGGAGGTTGCCTCGATTTTCGCCGCGTAGGGCGGGCACTGCAGCCGGGACATCCTCGGAGCGCACCCTGTGGGCGAATGCTCTTGGGGCCGACTGTAGGAGCCCACCCTGTGGGCGAATGCTCTTTGTCAGGGGTCAAGCAAAAGCATTCGCGCACAGGGTGCGCTCCTACAGCATGTGCACAGCGGTGGGAATCGCCCCGCCGAACCACTTCAGTCGCTCGTCGCGGCAGCTCGGGCTGCCCATTGCGTACTTGCGGCAGATCGTGGGGCGGTCTTCGTAGATGCTGCAGCGCGAGGTGTTCGGATCGACCGCGACACACCAGCCGTCCTCGCCCTTGGCCAGGGTTTCCATGCCGCGTTCATCGCGATGGATCAGCCATTCCGGCATGTGGTCCTCCGGCATCAGCACCACGGTAAGGCGGCAGCAGACCGCTTCGCAGGTCGTGCACTGCACGCTCGGGTCGACGCTTTCCGCGTACGGATCAGGTAGATTGTTCACCCCCCAGCATGACAGCATTGGCCGGCGCATACCTGAACCGGCCGACGGGCTCTTGCATGATGCGGCTCACGCCCGGATATAGGGTTCAGCTTCGTCAATCACGTCTTGCCGCCCATGCTCAAGTTCCGTTTCGACAACGCATTCGTGCGCGACCTGCCCGGCGACCCGGAGCAGGGCGGGCACGTGCGCCAGGTCGAGGGCGCGCTGTATTCGCTGACCGATCCGACGCCGGTCGCGGCGCCGCGATTGCTGGCACATTCGCGCGAGCTGGCGGGCGTGCTCGGCCTCGATGAGGCCGATGTGGCGTCCGCCGAGTTCGCGCAGGTGTTCGGCGGCAACACGCTGCTCGAGGGCATGCAGCCGTATGCGGCGAATTACGGCGGCCATCAATTCGGCCACTGGGCCGGGCAGCTCGGCGATGGCCGGGCGATTACGCTGGGCGAGGCGATCAATGCCGCCGGGCAGCGCTGGGAGCTGCAGCTGAAGGGCGCGGGGCTGACGCCGTATTCGCGCAGCGCGGACGGTCGCGCGGTGCTGCGTTCGTCGATCCGCGAGTTTCTGTGCAGCGAGGCGATGCACCACCTGGGCGTGCCGACCACGCGCGCGCTCAGCCTGGTCGATACCGGCGAGGCGGTGGTGCGCGACATGTTCTACGACGGGCACGCCGCGCCGGAGCCGGGGGCGATCGTGTGCCGCGCGGCGCCGTCGTTCATCCGCTTCGGCCATTTCGAGTTGCCGGCCTCGCGCGGCGATACCGCACTGCTGCGCAAGCTGGTCGATTTCACCATACGCCGCGATTTCCCCGAACTCGACGGGCAGGGCGAGGCGCTGTATGCCGAATGGTTCGCCCAGGTCTGCGAGCGCACCGCCGCGATGATCGCGCACTGGATGCGGGTGGGTTTCGTGCATGGCGTGATGAACACCGACAACATGTCGATCCTGGGCCTGACCATCGACTACGGCCCGTATGGCTGGGTCGACAACTACGATCCGGACTGGACGCCCAACACCACCGACGCGCAGCGCCGCCGCTACCGCTTCGGCCAGCAGCCGAACGTGGCGTGGTGGAACCTGAGCCGCCTGGCCGGCGCGCTGGCGCCGCTGTTTGCCGGTATCGAGCCGCTGCAGGCCGGGCTGGATCGCTACGTCGCGGCGTACGCCAGGGCCGATCGCGACAGCATCGCCGCCAAGCTCGGCCTGGCCGAATGTCGCGACGACGATGTGGCCCTGATGCAATCGCTGCAGGCGCTGATGCAGCAGGCCGAGATCGACATGACGCTGTGGTTTCGCGCATTGGCCGATGTCGATCCGCAGGCGCCGACGCTGCTGCCGCTGCGCGAGGCGTTCTACGACGAAACCAAGCAACGCGAGGCGGAGCCCGCGCTCGGCGCCTGGCTGGCGCGCTATGCCGCCCGCCTCGCCGATGACCCGCAAGCGGCCGGGCAACGCCGCCGGCGGATGCTCGCGGCCAACCCGCGCTACGTGCTGCGCAACTATCTGGCGCAGCAGGCGATCGACCGGGCCGGGCAGGGCGATGCCGGCGGCATCCATGAACTGCTCGAGGTGCTGCGCCATCCCTACGACGAGCAGCCCGGCCGCGAGGCCTATGCGCAAAAGCGGCCGGACTGGGCACGCCACAAGGCCGGCTGCTCGATGCTCTCGTGCAGTTCGTGAGCCGCCAACGAACAGGGGCCGGCATGGCCGGCCCCTGTGTCCGTTCGATGGTGCCCTCGAGACGATTCGAACGTCCGACCTGTCCCTTAGGAGGGGACCGCTCTATCCAACTGAGCTACGAGGGCAGCGCCGGGATTTTCGCATGGATCGCACGACGGCGCTCCCTTCTGAAATAAAACCGTGCGTGCAGCGCACGCCATCCCCTCCTCCCCTTGGGGGAGGATTGAGGAGGGGAGGTCAAGTTGCCGCCACGCCCCCAAGAGCGCCCCCACCCCAACCCTCCCCCGCAAGCAGGGGAGGGAGTCAATCCCGCCGCCCTGCTAGAATGAACGATTTCCGGATTCCATTCACGGCACCTGCGGGCGCCGCAAGTTCAGGAGTGAGCCATGTCGCACGCAATCCTCAAGTCGCTCGGTCTCGGCAACGAGCTGTCCGGCACCTATCTGGGCCAGGGCGAGTGGTCCAAGACCACCGATGCCGGTGCACTGCAGCCGGTGAACCCGGCGACCGGTGAAGTGATCGCCACGGTGCATGCGTCCAGCGCGGCCGACTACGAAACCATCGTCAAGCGTGCGCAGGAAGCATTCAAGATCTGGCGCGCCACGCCAGCGCCGCTGCGCGGCGAGGCGGTGCGGCGGTGCGGCGAGGCGCTGCGCAGGCACAAGGATGCGCTCGGCTCGCTGGTGTCGCTGGAGATGGGCAAGATCAAGCCCGAGGGCGACGGCGAAGTGCAGGAGATGATCGACATCGCCGATTTCGCGGTGGGCCAGAGCCGCATGCTCTACGGCTACACCATGCATTCGGAGCGCCCCGGCCACCGCATGTACGAGCAGTACCACCCGCTGGGCGTCGTCGGCATCATCAGCGCGTTCAATTTCCCGGTCGCGGTGTGGGCCTGGAACGCGATGCTGGCCGCCGTGTGTGGCGACATCTGCATCTGGAAGCCGTCGCCGAAGACGCCGCTGACCGCGATCGCCACCATGAGGATCTGCAACGAGGCGCTGAAGGACGGCGGCTACCCGGACCTGTTCTTCCTGTTCAACGACGCCGGCAGCGAGCTGGCGCAGGGCTTCGTCGACGACAGGCGCGTGGCGCTGATCAGCTTCACCGGTTCGACCAAGGTCGGGCGCATGGTCGGCGAACGCGTGGCCCGGCGCCTGGGCCGCTCGCTGCTGGAGCTGGGCGGCAACAACGCGATCATCCTGGACGAGTCGGCCGACCTGAAGCTGGCGATTCCCGGCATTGTGTTCGGCTCGGTCGGCACCGCTGGCCAGCGCTGCACCTCCACCCGCCGGCTGTTCGTGCACGAGTCGATCCACGACAACGTGCTGGCGACGCTGGTCAAGGCTTACGGTCAGCTCGAGGGCAAGATCGGCGATCCGACCCTGCCCACCACGCTGATGGGGCCGCTCAACAGCGCCGAAGCCGTGCAGGGTTATCTTGCCGCGATCGAGAAGGCCAGGGCGGCCGGCGGCAAGGTCGCCACCGGCGGCAGGGCGCTGACGGATCGCAAAGGGCACTACGTGCTGCCGACCATCGTCACTGACCTGAAGAACTCCGACGAGGTGGTGCAAACCGAAACCTTTGCGCCGATCCTCTACGTGATGAAGTTCAGCACCCTGGACGAGGCGATCGAACTGCAGAACGACGTGCCGCAGGGCCTGTCCTCGGCAATCTTCACGCAGAACCTGAAGTCGGCCGAGAAATATCTGTCGGCAGCCGGTTCGGATTGCGGCATCGCCAACGTCAACATCGGCACCTCCGGCGCGGAGATCGGCGGCGCGTTCGGCGGCGAGAAGGAGACCGGCGGTGGTCGCGAGTCCGGTTCGGACGCATGGAAGGTCTACATGCGCCGCCAGACCAACACCATCAACTACTCCGATTCGCTGCCGCTGGCCCAGGGCATCAGGTTCGACCTGTAAAGTGATGCAAGCCGGTGAGGGACGACCCACCGTCCCTCACCGTATGATGTACGACGGCGCCGAACCAGTTCGACATGTTCCACTTCGACATGAGTGAGCGATCCGATGAGCGAGCAACCGTCTTCCCGATCCGCTCCCGCCACCAGTTCGCTGGCGGTGGTGAGCCTGGTGTTCGGCATCCTTGCCTGGTGCGCGCTGCCGTTCGTCGGCGCGATCGTGGCGATCATCTGCGGCCATCTGGCGCGCAGCGAGATTCGCCACGCACACGTCGACAACCGGCTGGAAGGCGACGGCATGGCGGTAGCCGGCCTGCTGCTCGGTTACGCACAGCTGGTGCTGTGGGTGCTGCTGGTATTCGTGGTCATCGCGGCGATGGCTTTCGGCGTGGCGTTTTCGCACTGGCACTGAGGCACGGTCGATGATCAGCAGGCAACCAGCCATCCCCTTCGATTTTCATGGCTATCGCGTGCTGGTGGCCGGCGCCAGCCGCGGCATCGGCCGCAGCATCGCGCTGGCCTTCGCGCAAGCCGGTGCCGCCGTGTCGATCTGTGCGCGCGGCAAGCCGGCGCTGGAGGAAACCCGCCGCGAGTTAGCCGCATTCGGCGCGCTCGCCCACGCGCAATCCTGCGATCTGGCCGATGCCGCCGCGATCGAAAGCTATGTCGCCAGTGCCGCTGGGGCGCTGGGCGGCATCGATGTGCTGGTCAACAACGCTACCGGCTACGGTTTCATCGACGACGAGGACGGCTGGGCCGCCGGCATCAACGTGGACCTGCTCGCCGCCGTGCGCGCCTCGCGCTCGGCGTTGCCGCATCTGCGGGCATCGACACGGCCATGCATCCTGCACACCGCATCGATCGCCGCGTTGCGCCCGCGCACCAGCGGTGCGCCGTATGCGGCGGTGAAGGCCGCACTGGTCCAGTACACCACCTCGCAGGCGCTGGCGCTGGCGCCCGAGCGCATCCGCGTCAACGCCATCGCGCCCGGTTCGATCGCGTTTGCCGGCGGCGTATGGGACCGCTGCGAGCAGGAGGACCCGGCGCGCCATGCCGCCGTGCTGGCGAAGATCCCGTTCGGCCGCTTCGGCACGCCCGAGGAAATCGCCCACGCCGCGCTGTTCCTCGCCTCGCCGTGGGCGGGCTGGATCACCGGGCATACCCTGGTGGTCGACGGCGGCCAGATACTCAATGGCTGAGCCCGGCGAACCCGAACGCATGAGCGAGTTGCGACCCACCGCGCGCTTCGGCGATCGCGTCGATGACTACGTGCGTTACCGGCCGGATTATCCGGTGGCCCTGCTGGACTGGCTGCAGCGCGAACTCGGCGTCGATGCCGGCTGGGAAGTGGCCGACATCGGCGCCGGCACCGGCATCTCGTCCCGGTTGTTTCTCGATGCCGGTTATCGCGTGACGGCGGTCGAGCCGAACGCGCCGATGCGTGCGGCCGCGCAGCGGTGGCTGCAGGGGTTCGAGCGTTTCCGCGCGGTCGATGGCCGTGCCGACGCGAGCGGACTCGATGACGCCAGCGTCGATCTGGTGACCGTGGCGCAGGCGTTCCACTGGTTCGACGAGGAGGCGGCCCGGCGCGAGTTTGCGCGCATCCTGCGGCGCGGCGGACTGGTGGCGATCTGGTGGAATTCGCGCCGGCTGACCGGCACGCGTTTTCTGGAAGGCTACGAAGCGCTGCTGCGGGCTTTCGGCACCGACTACGCCAGCGTGGCCGCGCGCTATGCCGACGATGCACGGATGCGCGACTGGTTCGGCGCGGGCTGGCGCGGCAGCGCCCGCTTCGAGCACAGTCAGCGGTTGGACTTCGCGACGCTGCGCGGGCGGTTGCTGTCCTCGTCGTACGCGCCGCCCGCGGGCCATCCGCGACACGCGGCGATGCTGCAGGCGCTGCGTGAATTGTTCGACAGCTGCGCCGTGCACGGCGCGGTAAGCTTCGATTACGACACCCGCATCTTCGCGGGCCACACGGCCTGACCATGTACGACATCCTGCGTCCGCTGCTGTTCAAGCTCGATCCAGAAACTGCGCACAGCCTCACCCTGTACGGGCTGGGCGTGGCCCAGCGCAGTGGCTTTGCCCATCTCATCGCGAAGTCGCCGGCGGATCTGCCGTCCACCGTATTCGGCATCACGTTTCCCAATCCGGTGGGGCTGGCCGCCGGGCTGGACAAGAACGCCGAGCATCTGGCCGCGCTTGACGCGCTGGGTTTCGGCTTCATCGAGGTCGGCACGGTCACGCCCTTGCCGCAGCCGGGCAACGACAAGCCGCGGATGTTCCGGCTGCCGCAGCACGAGGCGATCATCAACCGGCTCGGCTTCAACAACGGCGGCGTCGATGCGCTGGTGCGCAACGTGCGGCAGTCCGGCTATCACGGCGTGCTCGGCATCAACATCGGCAAGAACAGGGACACGCCGAACGAGAAGGCGGTCAACGACTACCTGACCTGCCTGCACAAGGTGTACGAGCACGCCAGCTACATCGCCGTGAACATCTCCTCGCCGAACACCCAGGGCCTGCGCGAGCTGCAGCAGGAAGCCACGCTGCGCCGCTTCATCTCGGTTCTGCGCGAGGCGCAGGAGCGGCTCGGCTCGCAGCACGGCTTGCGCAAGCCGATGCTGCTGAAGATCGCGCCGGACCTGACCGAAGCCGAGCTCGATGCGATCGCCGATGTCCTGCTGTGCACCGGCATCGATGGCGTGATCTGCGGCAACACCACCATCGACCATGCCGCGGTAGCCGGCGACCCGCAGGGCGGCGAGGCCGGCGGGTTGTCCGGCAAGCCGCTGTTCGCCCGCTCCACGGCGGTGCTGGCCGGCATGCGCAAGCGGCTGCAGGGACGTATTCCGCTGATCGGCGTGGGCGGCATCCTCGACGGCAGCGATGCGGCCGAGAAGATCGACGCCGGCGCCTCGCTGGTGCAGATCTATTCGGGGCTGATCTACCGCGGGCCGCAGCTGATCGGCGAATGCGTCAACGAGATCCGCCGCCAGCGCGAGGCTACCCATGCCGCCTGAACGTATCGACATGCCGGCGCAGCGGATCGACATGCCAGCGGAGCGGATCGACATGGGCGGCTACACGCTGATCGAGAACGCCCCGCTGGCCAACCGCAACACGTTGCGCGTGGATGCACGGGCGACGCTGCTGGCGGAGATCCGCGACGCCGCCAGGCTGCCGCACCTGCTCGATTTTCCGGCCGTGCGCGCCGGCCGCCTGCTGGTGCTGGGGGAGGGCAGCAACGTGCTGTTCACCGGCGACTTCGATGGCACCGTGCTGGCGATGGCCACCCGCGGTGTGCAGGTGCAGAGCGATGGCGACAGCGCCCGCATCGCGGTCGCCGCCGGTGAACGCTGGGACGACTTCGTGCGTTGGACGCTGGGCCAGGGCTATGCCGGGCTGGAAAACCTGATCCTGATTCCCGGCACGGTCGGCGCCGCGCCGATCCAGAACATCGGCGCCTACGGCTGCGAAGTGGCCGAGTTCATCGAAAGCGTTGAGGCCTGGGACATCCGCGAGCGCCGCGTGGCCACGCTGGACCGCGCGACCTGTGCGTTCGCCTATCGCGACTCGTTGTTCAAGCGCGAACCCGGGCGCTACATCGTCACCGCGGTGCGTTTCGTGCTGCCGCGCAACCGCCCGCTGCGCACCGACTACGCCGGCATCGACGAGGAGCTGCGGCGGATGGGCGTGGAAAACCCCGCGCCGTTCCACGTGGCCGAGGCGGTGGTGCGCCTGCGCACGCGCAAGCTGCCGGACCCGGCGGTGATCGGCAACGCCGGCAGCTTCTTCAAGAACCCGATCGTCGAGGCGTCGCAGTCCGACGCGCTCAAGCGGGAGCATCCCGGGCTGCCCGTATGGCCGCAGCCCGACGGCCGCTGCAAGCTGTCCGCCGCGTGGCTGATCGAGAGCTGCGGCTTCAAGGGCCGGCGCGAAGGCGACGCCGGCATCTCCAACCGCCACGCACTGGTGCTGGTCAATCACGGCCACGCGACCGGACCGCAACTATGGGCGCTGGCGCAACAGGTGATCGCCGGCATACACGAAAAGTTCGGCATCACGCTGGAGCCTGAGCCGGTGGTGATCGGCGCACCCCACCGCACGTAGGAGCGCACCCTGTGCGCGAATGCTTTTTCTCTGCCCGGGAGGGCTTTCGCGCACAGGGTACGCTCCTACACGGAAGCAAAGACATCGTGCTCAGGACCGTGCGGGCCGTTCCAGCTCCGGCAAAAACACCGTGATCAAACCCATCAGCGGCAGATACGCGCACAGCCGGTAGACGTAGGCGATGCCGTGCAGGTCGGCCAGCTGTCCGAGCACGGCCGCACCGATGCCGCCCATGCCGAACGCAAAGCCGAAGAACAACCCCGAGACCGTGCCGACGCGGCCGGGGATCAGTTCCTGCGCATATACCAGGATTGCCGAGAAGGCGGACGCCAGGATCAACCCGATGATCACCGTGAGCACGCCGGTCCACATCAGGCCGACGTGCGGCAGCAGCAGGGTGAATGGCGCCACGCCGAGGATCGATGCCCAGATCACCCGCTTGCGTCCGATGCGGTCGCCGACCGGGCCGCCGATCAGCGAGCCGGCCGCTACCGCGAACAGGAAGGCGAACAGGTGCAGCTGCGCGCTGGGCACCGACACGCCGAACTTGTGGATCAGGTAAAAGGTGTAATAGCTGCTGAGGCTGGCCAGATAGAAATACTTCGAGAAGATCAGCAACCCGAGCACGACCAGCGCACCGATCACCTTGTTGCGCGACAGCGTGGCGAGGGCCGGATGCCGCGCGGCGGTCCTGTTGCGGCTGACGTGGTGATGGCCGTACCAGCGGCTGACCTGCAGCAGCACCACGATCGCCAGCAAGGCGGCCAGCGAGAACCACGCCGTGCTGCCGCGCCCGTACGGCACGATGATCCACGCCGCCAGCAGCGGCCCCAGCGACGCACCGGTATTGCCGCCCACCTGGAACAGCGACTGCGCCAGGCCATGCCGCCCGCCCGAGGCCAGGCGCGCGACCCGTGAGGATTCCGGGTGAAAGATCGCCGAACCCGTGCCGACCAGCGCGGCGGCTGTCAGCAGCAGCACGAAATTCGGAGCGGCCGCCAGCAGCAACAGGCCGCACAGGGTGAAACCCATGCCCACCGGCAGCGAATACGGCATCGGCCGGCGGTCGGTCGCCATGCCCACCAGCGGCTGCAGCAGCGAAGCGGTGAGCTGGTAGGTCAGGGTGATCAGGCCGACCTGGGCAAAGCTCAGGTGGAAGCTGTTCTTCAGGATCGGATAGATCGCCAGGATCAGCGACTGGATCATGTCGTTGAGCATGTGCGCGAAACTGATGCTGCCCAGTATGGCGAATTGCGTGCTCTCGCCGGCTGGCGTTTCGGCCGGCGGCGGGAAGGTGGCAGGTGCCGGCAGGGCACTCTCGACGCGGGTCTGCATGGTTGCTGGTTTGCCTGGCAAGTGGGCGGGGTGACGAAGATAGACAATCGGCGGCAAGCCCGCATGTGCCGATCGTGGTCTCACGGCGCAAAGCCGTAGGAGCCCACCCTGTGGGCGAAAGCTCTCTGCCGACGTCCGAACACGAACAAGAGCTTCGCCCACAGGGTGGGCTCCTACAGCGTACCCGGCAACCCACGCCGAACCCGCGGCGTCATCCTGCGGTCAGACAAAAAGCGCAGATTGCCCATGGCGCGACCCGCCACGGCGCTCCGGCCCCCGTCCCTTCAAACGGCGCGGTACCATGGCCGGACGCTGTAGCCCATCCTTACCGGACCGTGTGTACCGATGAACACCCGCATTATCCGCGAGACCCCGCCGACTGGCCCCGCCAGGCCGGCCGCGAATGATGCCCGATCGCCGACGGCGACCGTGGATCTCAACGACAACCGGTTGTATATCAACCGCGAGCTGTCGCAGCTGCAGTTCAACATCCGCGTGCTGGACCAGGCGATGGACGAGCGCACGCCGCTGCTGGAGCGGCTGAAGTTCCTGCTGATCTTCTCGCGCAACATGGACGAGTTCTTCGAGATCCGCGTGGCCGGCCTGAAGGGACAGGTTGCGCTGGATCACGAGTTGATCGGTCCGGACGGCCTCGCGCCGCGCCGCGTGCTGGCCGAGATCAGCGAGATCGCGCATCGGCAGGTCGAACGGCAGTACGCGATACTCAACGAGCACATGCTGCCGCAGCTGGCCGGGCACGGCATCCGCAGCATCCTGCGCACGGAATGGACGCACCGGCAGAAGTTGTGGGTGCGCCGCTATTTTCGCGAGGAGGTGGCGCCGCTGGTGACCCCGATCGGGCTCGATCCGACCCACCCGTTTCCGCTGCTGGTCAACAAGAGCCTCAACTTCATCGTGCAGTTGGAGGGCATCGATGCCTTCGGGCGCGACTCCGGGCTGGCGATCGTGCCGGCCCCGCGCGTGCTGCCGCGATTGATCCGCCTGCCGGAGGAAGTCTGCGAAGGCGGCGACAATTACGTGCTGCTGTCGTCGGTCCTGCATGCCCACGCGGAGGAGCTTTTCCCCGGCATGCAGGTGCTCGGCTGCTACCAGTTCCGGTTGACCCGCAATGCCGACCTTTCGCTGGATCCGGAGGACGTCGAGGACCTGGCGCTGGCGCTGCGCGGCGAGCTGTATTCGCGCCGTTTCGGCGACGCGGTGCGGCTGGAGGTCGCCGACAACTGCCCGAAGGAGCTGGCCGGTTACCTGCTCAGGCAGTTCGGCCTGGACGAGTCCGAACTGTACGAGGTGAACGGCCCGGTCAATCTGGCACGCCTTTTCACCATCGCCAGCAACGTCAGTTATCCGCAGCTGCAATACCCGCCATTCACGCCGGTGCTGCCCAAGGCGCTCAAGTTCGCCGACGATCTGTTCCAGGTGCTCGGCAGGCAGGAGGTGCTGCTGTTGCACCCGTACGAATCGTTTTCACCGGTGGTCGACCTGTTGCGCCAGGCGTCCAAGGATCCGCAGGTGCTGGCGATCAAGCAGACGCTGTACCGCACCGGGGCGAAATCCGAGATGGTCGACCTGCTGGTCGACGCCGCGCGCGCCGGCAAGGAAGTGACTGCCGTCGTCGAACTGCGCGCGCGTTTCGACGAAGAGGACAACCTGCTGCTCGCCTCGCGCCTGCAGCAGGCCGGCGCGATGGTGATCTACGGCGTGGTCGGCATCAAGACGCATGCCAAGCTGATGCTGATCCAGCGCCGCGAAGGCAGCAAACTGGTGCGCTACGCACACCTCGGCACCGGCAACTATCACACCGGCAATGCACGGCTGTACACCGACTACAGCCTGCTCACCTCCGACCCTGCACTGTGCGAGGACGTGCACAAGCTGTTCAGCCAGCTCACCGGCATGGGCAAGGTACAGCACATGAAGAAGCTGCTGCATGCACCGTTCACGCTGAAGAAAACCCTGCTCGAACTCATCGCGCAGGAGGCCGCCCACGCGACGGCCGGCAAGCCGGCGCGGATCATCATCAAGGTCAACGCGCTGAACGAGCCGAAAATCATGCGCGAGCTGTACAAGGCCAGTCTCGCCGGGGTGTCGATCGACCTGATCGTGCGCGGCGTGTGCTGTCTGCGCCCCGGCGTGGCCGGCGTGTCGGAAAACATCCGGGTGCGTTCGGTCATCGACCGCTTCCTGGAGCACAGCCGCGTCTACTGGTTCGCCAATGACGGCGAGCCGAAGCTGTATCTGTCCAGTGCCGACCTGATGGAACGCAACCTGGACCGGCGCGTCGAAACCGCGTTCCCGATCGAGAACAGGAAACTGCAGCAGCGCGTACGCGAGGTGCTGGGGCTTTACCTCATCGACAACACCAGCGCATCGTTGCTGCAACCGGATGGCCAGTACCTGCGCCCATTGGTTGCCGATGGCGAAGCTGCCCGCAACGTGCAGAGCGAACTGCTCGAAAAGCTCTGCGGCGGCGGGAACGGCGTCGAGCAGGGTCACTGAGAGGGCAACGCGATGGCAGCCGATGCGCAACCGCTACGTCAGGATCGACCGTAGGAGCGCACCCTGTGCGCGATTTTGTGGGAGCGACTTCAGTCGCGATGCTCCTGGCTTCAAGACAACGGGAAAGGCATCGCGACTGAAGTCGCTCCAGGTGCGCGGTCGTCCAGTCGACCCAGCGCCGGTAGACGTCGGCGGTGCGCGCAATGTCCTTTCCAGCCAGTCCGGTGTGGAGACGATCACCGCGATGCGCTTGCCGTCGGGCGACAGGCGCGGCTCGCCCAGCGTCGACAGCTTGTGCAGGTCGGACAGCCTGGAATGCAGTTGCAGGGGTGCTGGCGTGGGCCGGCAGCGGCGTTGCCAGGGCGCAGCACAGTGCGATGGAGGCACAAGCGATGGATTCAATCAAGGTATTCCCTGCAGACACATGGCCCGACCACAGCAAGCCTCGACCGTCATCGCGGTCAACACGGTTCCGATGGGCAAAGAAAAACCGCGCCGTAGCGCGGTTTCCGGGGTATTGCATGACGCTGGTGAAACTTTCGATGGTGGAGCGGATGGGGATCGAACCCACGACCTCTGCATTGCGAACGCAGCGCTCTCCCGGCTGAGCTACCGCCCCACACGAACGGCGAATATTAGCAGCGTGCGTGGTGTTCGCCAAGACCTGATGCGGGTGGTGGCCGGCTGGCGAGCATCAAGCGTGCCGGTGGGGCGGCTCAACCCGGCAGCAGCCTGACGAGGCCATCGTGCAATACCTCTCGGCGCCAGCCATCGAGCAGGTCGGGCCACTCGGCGGTGACGACATATTCCTCCAGTGCCTTGCGCGGGCACAGCAGGCCGGGTGGCAGGTCGAGATGGGCGGCGAGGTTGTCGACGTGCTGTTTCATCGCGCCCAGTGCTTTCTTCGCTTCGCCTTGTGGGTGCCCGGGGATGCGGGCAGTGCTGGCGATGTCGTCGTCCGTGAGCGGTTCGGCCAGAAGTCCGAACAGTTCGCTGCGCGGCGCCGAACGCAAGGCGCGCTGGCCACGGCTGCGTTGTTCGAGTTCACCCAGACTGGCGGGCCGCTGCTGGGCGAGACTCATCGCCAGGGTGTCATCGATCAGCCAGGGACGCGGTACGTCGAGCTGGCGTGCGCTGCGGTCGCGCCACAGCAGCAGGCGGCGCAGCAGAGCCTGTTGTTCGGCTGGCCATTCGGCGGCGGCGCGCATGCCGCGTTGTGGCTGTGGGTCGCCTTCACGCTGGCTGGCGCGGCGCTTCAGGCGTTCGCAATCCTGGGCATGCCAGTCGCTGCGGTCGCGTTGCAGCAGGCGCCGCGTGAGCTGCTCGTGGATGGTTTTCAGGTACACCACATCCAGCGCGGCGTAGCTGCACTGCGAAGCGGTGAGCGGGCGTTGCAGCCAGTCCGAGCGGGTCTCGCCCTTGTCCAGTTCCACGCCGGCCAGCTCGGCAACCAGGGTGCGATAGCTGATGCCCAGCCCGAGGCCGACGAAGGCACTGGCGATCTGCGTGTCGAACAGCTGCTGCGGACCGCCCGGCAGCAGCGGCGCGAGGGTTTCCAGATCCTCGCTGGCGCTGTGCATCACGGTTACGGTCGGGCCGGTGCCGAGCAGAGGCAGTAGCGCATCGCCGATCTCGAAGGCAAGCGGATCGATCAACGCGTTGCGGCCGTTCCAGCCCAGTTGCAGCAGCGCCAACTGCGGATAGAACGTATTGCGCCGCATGAATTCGGTATCGAGACCGATCGCGCTCTCGGGAGGCAGTGCGGCCAGCCATGCCTGCAGTGCATCGCGGTGATCGATCCAGTCGGCGGCGGCCTTGTCGGGCAGGGGCATCGGTGTTCCTTGTGGATGCAGGGCGTGGATTGCCCTGCCGGCGGTTTGTACTGGGTAGCCTGTCGGGGTTTAGTGGTCGAGGCGAGGATTCGGTTCCGCGGTTCCTATTTTCGCCGCTTTGCCGGCCCAGGGTGGTTCCGTGGGCCAGGAAACGGCGAAAATAGGGATCGCACAGCCAGATCGCAGCCCGGCCGACTAAAGTCCGACAGGCTGCTATGGTGAGCAGCGCACGATAACAGGCCAGCCGAAGGACGCCCATCCATGCCAAGCAATCGATTCCTGCCCAATCAGCGTGCTCTGGGTGGGGCGTTGGGCATCATCGTGTTGGGATTCGCGCTGACCTATCACTTTTTCCCCCGACTGTTTCATGTGAATCCCGCGCAGGCGCCGCAGCGTTCGATCCCGATCGGCGGCCCGATGCCCGAAAGCAGCTTGCCGCCCGGACGCGTCCCGGCGACCTCCGAGATCGACGCCGGTCCGCCGTTGATGCTGGCGCCGACCACGGTGATCCTGGCGCACAGTCGCAAGAACACCAACCTGCCCACGCAGTTGAGTGCGGATACGCCTGCCGTGAAGGCACTGCTGCTGCGTGCGAGAAAGGCTTTGCACGCCGGTCGGCTGGTCGGTGGCAAGGACAGCGCCGCCACGCTGTTTGCGCAGGCGCTGCACGACAAGCCCGACAGCCGCAGCGCTGCCCAGGGGCTGTTCGACGTGCGCGCACGGCTGGTGGCGCAGATCGACCACGAGATTGCCGTCGGCGATGCCGATACGGCCGGGGATCTGCTCGATGCGCTGCGCACCTTGCCGAATGCCGCCGAGGATGTGGTGCAACTGGAGGCGGACCTGAAGACCCTGGCCAGGGTAAGGCCGATGTTGGCGAAAGCCGCCGGCCTGCTGGCGCAGGGCAAGGCGGACAGTCCCAGCGGCGACTGTGCGCTGGACCTTTACCGCGAGGTGCAGAAGCTCGATCCGCAAAACGCGGTCGCCGAGCAGGGGATTTTCCAGGTGCAGCACGCGGTGCTCGACCGGGCGCTGGCGGCAGTGGCGGAAAATGATTTCGCCGGCGCGGACAAGGCCCTGGCGGAAGCGCAGGCGATCCGCCCCGATTCGCAGCAAATGCAGGATACGCGCGCGCGCGTCGACGAGATGCGCCAGCAACGTGCGAGCGGAATACTTGCGCAGGCGCGGTCCGCGCTGGATGCCGGCAACATCGCGATGGCCACGAAACTGGCGGCGCAGGCCCGGGGCATCAGCCCCGGTCTCGGCAGCCTCGCCGATTTCCAGGAGCGGCTGACCAATGCACGCTTGTATGCGAGCTTCAAACCCGGCCAGCTGTTCAGCGACCGCTATGTCGACCTTCCCGGCAAGACGCCGGCGATGGTGGTGATCCCCACCGGCAGCTTCCAGATGGGCGCTGCGAGCGGCGGGAGCGGCCGCAACGCTGCGGAAGTGCCGCAGCACACCGTCACCATCGGCATGGGCTTTGCGATGGCGCGCAGTGCGATAACCGTCGGCCAGTTCCGCGAGTTCGTGCGCGCCAGCGGCTACGTGCCCGATTCGGTCAAGCTCGGCGGCGCCAGCGTCTACGACGAGCGCAGCGGCGGCATGCGCGACGACGCCCGGGCGACCTGGCAGGACGATTACGCGGGACATCGTGCGGATGACGACCTGCCGGTGGTCAACGTCTCCTGGAACGACGCCGAAGCCTATGCCGCCTGGCTCAGCCAGCGCACCGGCAAGGTCTACCGGCTGCCCAGCGAAGCGGAATTCGAATATGCCCTGCGCGGCGGCACCACCACCCGCTACTGGTGGGGGAAGGGCGAGCCTGCACGCAAGGTGGAAAACGTCACCGGCGACGGCGACCGCTCGCCCAGCGGCCGGCATTGGAGTCATGCTTTCCGCAGATACAGCGACGGTTATTGGGGGCCGGCGCCGGTCATGAGTTTTGCCCCCAACCCGTTCGGCTTGTACGACATCGACGGCAATGTCTCCGAATGGGTGCAGGACTGCTGGCACGACAATTACATTCGCGCCCCGAGCGACGGCAGCGCCTGGCTGAACCCGGGCTGCAGCGCGCACGTCCTGCGCGGCGGCTCGTGGGGCAGTTCGCCGGAACAGGTGCGTTCGGCGTACCGGCAGGGCGCCAACGGCGACGTACGCAGCGGCCGGGTCGGCTTCCGCGTCGTGCGCGAGCTGTAGTGGCAGTCTTCGGGAAATGAAAAACCCCGCGCGCGCGGGGTTTTCAACTGGTACCGGTGAGAGGACTCGAACCTCCACTGTGTCACCACAAGCGGATTTTGAGTCCGCCGCGTCTACCATTCCGCCACACCGGCATGTGAGTAGGGCATTATGCCGGGTTCGGCGCAGGTGGTCGAGACCTGTGGAGCGCACCCTGTGCGCGAATACTCTTGCCGGCTCAGACCAAGAGCATTCGCGCACAGGGTGCGCTCCTACGTGTGCCGAGAACCGGGTGGTTCGAGATTCCCTCGGCGGCGTGGCGGTCAGGCGGCTGACAGCCGACCCAGGAATCCGCCGATCGCCCGGCTGTAGTTGGCGATGTCGACCAGGAAGGCGTCGTGCCCTTGCGGCGAATCCAGCGCCACGAACTCCACCTTGGCGCCGGCCGCTTCCAGGCCTTCGGCGATCTGCTCCTGCTGCTGCAGCGGGAACAGGATGTCGGTGCTGACGCCGATCACCATGGCCCGTTCGATATGGATGCGCTTGAGGCCTTCGAGTACGCTGCCGTGGCCGTATTCGGCGATGTCGAACCAGTCGCTGGCGCGCGACAGGTAGAGGTAGCAGTTGGGGTCGAAGTTGCGCACGAAGCGTCGGGCGTGGCCTTCGAGGTAGGACTCGACCTGGAATTCGCGTCCGAACGGTTCGTCCTCACGCTGCTCCGGATCGAGCCGGATGCGCGCAAAGCGACCGTTCCATTCCATCGCCGAGCGATAGGTGATCACGCCCAGCTTGCGCGCGATGCTCATGCCGATGTCGGGGTAGTGGCTGCCTTCCTCGGCGTGGATGTCGTAGTTGCCCTCGTTCCAGCGGGGGTCCAGCCGGATCGCCTCGCGCTGCAGCGAGCGGATCGCGATCGCGAACGGCTGCGCCTGCGGGGCGGTATCCACGCTGATGTGCGCGCGCACGCTGCCGGGGTGCAGCAGCATGTAGGCCAGTGCGCTCATGCCGCCCATCGAGCAGCCGATCAGGCACGCCAGTTGCGCGATGCCGAGGCTGTTGATCACGGCGTGCGCCGCGTTGGCCACGTCTTCCAGCGCCAGTTCCGGGAAGCTCAGCCGGTAGGCCTTGCCGGTGGCCGGGTCGATCGAGGCGGGGCAGGTCGAGCCCTTGTCGCTGCCCAGCGAATTCACGCAGATCACGAACCAGCGTGAGGTGTCGATCGCCTTGCCCGGACCGATCATCGCCTCCCACCAGCCCGGTGTCGGGTCGTCCGCATTGGAGGCCGCGTGCGCGCTGGGCGACAGGCCGGTAAGGATCAGCACGGCATTGTCGCGGGACGGATTCAATTCGCCCCAGGTCTCGTAGGCGACGTGCGCGCCATGCAGCACCCCACCTCGCTTCATGGCAAACGGCGAGGGCAGGGCCAGATAACGCCGCGCATCCGAACCCATCAATGCACCTTGTCGATGCGAATCTCGATCGGGGTCTTGCGATCGACGGCGACGACGCCGGCATTGCCTTCGAGATCGCCGGGCTGCGCGGTCGGTTCGCCGCTGTGGCTGATCCGTGCGCCGACAAACACCTTGGTCGCCGAGGAGAGCTTCAGCGCCGGCGTCATCGCCATGGCGTCGGACAGCGTGACGGTGACCGGCAGCCTGCCGGCGTCAAGCTTGGCGACTGCCAGCGGCATCGGCGGGCCATGCTCGGCACGGGCGAAGACGAACAAGGTATCCGCGGGACGCAGTTTGGCCTTCAATGCCGGTGCCAGCGACACCTGTACTTCCAGCGTCGCGCCTTGCGGGGCTGTGGCTGTCGCGGTGGTGGATGCCTCTGCCGGCGCGCCGCTGGCGCGGGCATCGGCCAGGGTGATTTGCCCGGCAACCGCCTTGGCGACCTCCGAGCCCGGTTCCAGCTGTTTCTGCAGCAGGCGCCAGGTGGCAGCTGCATCGCGGTAGTCGGCACGCTGGAAGTCGCTGACGCCGAGCAGCCACAACCCGCGTTGACTGTCCGGCTGCAACAGCACGGCTTGCTTGAGCAGTTTGCGTGCGCGCTCACCGATAACGTGGTTCTTGCTCACCAGCGCATCGGTCTCGGCCCAGCCGACCATCGCGTCGGGGTTGTTGGCGTCGAGCTTCAGTATGTGGTCATAGGCATCGTGTGCCTCGGCGGAGTGGTGCAGCATGCTGCTGGTCTGCGCCAGCAGCATCCAGGCCTGGATATCGTCCGGTTTCTCCGCCAGATGCGCGCGCAACTGGGCGACCGCCTCCTGCATGGTGATCGATTTTCCGGCCTGGTGCGCGACCCCGTCGAGCGCGATCGGCGTACCGACCAGCAGGTACAGGCTGGCAGTGGCCAGTGGCAAGGCAAGAGCGATGACCAGGATCAGCACGAAGGCGCTGCGCGGGCGACCCGAACGGCGTCCCTCGCGTATCAATGGCAGCAACAAGGCGACCAGCGCCACAGCGATCATCACTGCGGCGGCTACGTAAAAAACGATTTTCACCAGTCATCCTCGTTATCGGTCGGTGCCTGCCCAGCCGGTGCCTGGGCGGTGGTGCCGGCATCCCGGCTGCGCCTGCGGATGGCGATGACTACCACCGCAGCGCCAGCGAGCAGGATCAGCAGGGGGCCGAACCACAACAGTAGGGTGTCGGCTTGCAATGGCGGGTCGTACAGCACGAAATCGGAGTAGCGCGCGACCAGGTATTGCTTGATCTGCTTGTCGCTGCGGCCCTGCTGCATCTGCTGGAACACGTCCAGCCGAAGATCACGGGCCAGCTCGGCGTTGGAGTCGGCAATCGTCTCGTTCTGGCAGACCAGACAGCGCAACTGGCTGGTGAGGTGCTGGAAACGCACTTTTTCGGCGTGGTTCTTGAACGGCAGTGGCTGAATCGCCTGGCTGTGCGCCACGCTTGTGAATGCCAGCATCGCCACCAGCAGAAACCGTAGGAGCGCGCTCGCGCGCGATGCTCTTGTCAATGGTGGAAGAGCAAGAGC
>SCRF01000054.1 GCA_004322005.1 Rhodanobacter sp.
GGCCGGCGCCGGTTCCGGCAAGACCTCGGTGATCACCGAGAAGATCGCCTGGCTGATCGCGCGCAAGCGCCTGGCACCGTCGAAGATCGCCGCGATCACGTTCACCAACAAGGCCGCGCGCGAGATGCGCGAGCGCGTCGGCAAGCTGATCAGCGCCGAGGCCGCGCAGGCCGTCACGGTGTGCACGTTCCATGCGCTGGGGCTGAAGTTCCTGCAGATCGAACATGCGCGGGCCGGGCTGCGCCGCGGTTTTTCGGTATTGGACGCGGACGACAGCGGCGGCATCCTCAAGGAGCTGGCACCCAAAGGGGCCAAGCCCGATGTGCTGTTCGGCATCCGCAACCTGCTCGGCCGCGCCAAGAACGGCGGCCTGTCGCCCGAGGAGGCGCTGGCCGCGGCGCGCAGTCCGCGCGAGCTGGAGGCAGCCACGATCTACGACATGTACCAGCAGCGGCTGGCGGCGTTCAACGCGGTCGATTTCGACGACCTGATCCGGCTGCCGCTGCGCATCCTCGAAGCCGACGCCGAATGCCGCGAGGCGTGGCGCGAACGCTTCCGCTACCTGCTGGTGGACGAATACCAGGACACCAACGACGCCCAGTACCGCCTGCTCAAGGCCTTGACCGGCGAGCGCGGCGGCATCACCTGCGTGGGCGACGACGACCAGTCGATCTACGCCTGGCGGGGCGCCAACCCGGAGAACATCGACCAGCTCGGCCGCGACTGGCCGAACCTGCGGGTGATCAAGCTGGAACAGAACTATCGCTGCGGCAAGCGCATCCTGCGCGCGGCGAACCAGTTGATCGGCAACAACCCGCACCTGCACGAAAAGAAGCTGTGGAGCGACCTGCCCGAAGGCGCGCCGATCCGTGTGCTGGAATGCAAGGAGGCCGAACACGAGGCCGAGCGGGTCGCCGCGATCGCCGTCACGCTGGCCGAGAAGCACAAGGCGCGCTGGCACGACATGGCGATCCTGTATCGCGGCAACTTCCAGGCGCGCCCGCTGGAAAAGGCCCTGCGCCTGGCGCGCATTCCCTACCACCTCACCGGCGCGCTGAGTTTCCTCGACCGCGCCGAGGTGAAGGACCTGCTGTGCTATCTGCGCCTGCTGACCAATCCCAGCGACGACGCCGCGTTCCTGCGCGTGGTCAATGTGCCCAAACGCGAGATCGGCGCCACCACGCTGGAGAAGCTCGGCCAGATGGCGCAGTCGCGGCACAGCTCGCTGCTCGATGCGACCCGCAGCGACAGCGTGCTGCGCCAGCTCACCCCGCGTCCCGCCGCCGCGCTGGCGTCGTTCTCGAACCTGCTGGACGAACTGCGCAGCGCCTCGCTGCACCAGAGCGCGGCGGACCTGGTCGAGCTGATCCTCAAGCGCACCGGCTACGCCGCCCAGATCGCCGCCGGCACGCCGGACGCCAGCGTGCGCGAACGCAAGCTGGGCAACCTGCAGGAGCTCGCCGACTGGTTCCGCGCGATGCAGAAGGGCGGCAACACCGCCGGCGATCTCGCCTCGCAACTGGCCCTGCTCAGCCACGCCGACCGCGACGAACCGGGCAACGCGGTACGCATGATGACGCTGCACGCGGCCAAGGGGCTGGAGTTCCGCTTCGTCTTCATCGTCGGCTGCGAAGACGGCACGCTGCCGCACGAAGGCGCACTCGACGAAGGCCGCCTCGACGAGGAGCGCCGCCTGATGTACGTCGGCATCACCCGCGCCAAGGAACTGCTGACGCTGTCGTGGTCGGCGAAAACCAAGCGCTACGGCGACGTGCACAACAACCAGCCCAGCCGCTTCCTGCACGAACTGCCGCAGACCGACCTGCACTGGCAGGGCAAGGATCCGGAGGCGGACCAGGAAGTGGTGCGCGAGACCGCCGAATCGCACCTGGCGAAAATCGCCGCGATGCTGGCCGGCAACTGAGGCCGTAGCACCCTGTAGGAGCGCACCCTGTGCGCGAATGCTCTTTGTGGGACTCTGACAAGAGCATTCGCGCACAGGGTGCGCTCCTACGTAAAGGCCTCACGGGGGAAGCGCGCGGCCGTCAGATCAGAGCAGCTTCTCCGCCTCCAGCTCGCTCTTCAGGTAGGCGTAGTAGATCGGCGCGGCGATCAGGCCCGGCAGGCCGAAGGCGGCTTCCATCACCAGCATCGCGATCAGCAGCTCCCACGCGCGGGCGCGGATGCGGTTGCCGACGATGCGTGCGTTGAGGAAATATTCGAGCTTGTGGATCAGCACCAGGAATCCCAGCGCGGCAACGCCGACGCCGAGCGATACCGACAAACCCACAATGGTGACCGCCGTGTTGGAAATCAGGTTGCCGATCACCGGCAGCAGCCCGACCACGAAGGTGACCACCACCAGCGTCTTGGCCAACGGCACGTGGATGCCGAACAGCGGCAGTGCGCCGAGCAGGAAGATCGCGGTGAACACGGTGTTGATCAGCGAGATCTTGACCTGGGCGAACACGATGTTGCGGAACGCCTCGGCCAGGCGCTGGCTGCGCAAGCTCAATATGGCGGCCAGCGGCCCGACCTGATGCGCCGGCCGGGCGCGGCTCAGTGCGATGATGGCCCCCATCAGCAGTCCGATGATGATCTGCACGAATACCCGCAGCGTCTCCTTGCCCGCCTGTTGCAAGGTGCCTGCATGCTTGCGCGCCAGCTCGACCGTACCATCGCGCAGATCGTCGACACTGACCGGCAAGTGATCGACCAGCATCGATGGCAATTGCTGGCGGGCCTTTTCCACCAGCGGCATGAGTTGCTGCTGCCACAGCAGTTCGGGGTTGCCGATTTCCTTGTGAAAGATGCTGATGGCGCCGAGGATCAGCCCGATCAGCAGTCCCACCACGACGGCCCCCAGCGCAGTCACCACCAATACCCGGGCACGGTCGCCGGAGATGCGCTTGCCCAGCAGCGGGGCCACCGCCTGCACCAGTACGTAGACCAGCGAACCGGCCAGCAGTGCCGGCAGCAGCCGCAGCCACAGCACCAGCAGCAGGGCGGTGCCGGCCAGCACGTAACTTGCGATTCGCAGCGGACGGGCGGATTCGTGGGTAGCCATCATGGGTCGCATGTGAAGGGCCGCGGCGAGGAATGCGGCCAGTCTGTCAGCAGCCCGAACAACCCGCCAGCCCGGCGCAGTGAAATACGGCTGTCGTAAACTCCGGCGAACCTTGGCCGTCATTCGTTCAACAATGGCTGGCAGGCTCCGCGCGAACAACGGCGGCGACTGAAAATCGGGGCACTGCGCTACCAGTGATGGCATCAATTCACTGATATGTATTCAAATTCAATTACTTGATCTATGAAACGCAGGTGTTGTCTTAACTCAGGCAAGCCAGTAACATCCCGGTCGCCGTCACCTGCAGCCCACAGACGCTGCAGGCAAGGCCATTTCCTCTCCGGCCTGGCCGGATTTCCCCGCGAGGCTCCAAGTCCGCGGGGTTTTCTTTATGTGGTGCCCGGTTGTGCGCAAAGTCCGCAGGCGGCCCTTGTTTCCGCACCGTCGCGCCGCTTACCCTGCCCGACCACGGCGCCATCACGGCATGAATCGCCCAGCCGCCCTTCACAGCGAGATCCATTTCATGCGCTTTTCTTCCTTGCGCCAGCTCCTGCTGCCGTTGTGCGCCGCACTGGTACTGGCCGCCTGCCACGGCAGGGACGACGGCTCGCAACCCGGCGGCAGTTCACCGGAGGCGGCGGTACAGACGTCGATCAACCTGCTCAAGGCAGGCGACTTCAACGGACTGTGGAAGCACGCATTGCCGCCCGCCGATTACGCCATGGTGCGCGCCGACTGGAGTCGGCGCGAGGCAAACCAGCCCCCGATCACCCCTGCAGGCCGCGCCCGCTTCAACGAAAAAATGCAGGCTCTCACCGGGCCGGATGCACCCGCCAGACTGTACGCCGAGCTGCAGCCGAAGCTGGCCACCATGGAACAGCAGTACAAGGACCAGCTGCCGGTACTGATCAGCATCGGCGAGGCGCTGGCGAAAAGCGGCGTGGCCGGGAACAAGGACCTGACCGGGACGCAGAAGGACCAGCTCAACGGTATGCTCGACGTGCTCACACCGTGGGCCAAACAGGCGCCGTGGTTCGACCAGGGCCGGGCGAAGCAGGCGGTCGGCGTCATCGTGGCGACCGCGCGCAAGCTCGATCTGCGCAGTCCGGACCAGCTGCGCGCGATGGATTTCGACACCGCGATGAAGGCGTACTCGCTCGGCTTCGCCGGTGCCAGGCAATTGCTGGCGCTTTACGGCCTGTCGGTGGACGATACGCTGAACTCGGTCAAGCTGACGCCGATCGAGAACACGCACGGCCATGCCATCGTGAAAATCGACTACACGCTGCTGGGCAAGCCGCTTTCGACCGAATCGAAGCTGGTCGAGCAGGACGGCCGCTGGTACAGCGAGGACATGCTGGACAACGTGCGCGCATCGCACCGGCAGCTGAGCCTGCCGGCCACGGGAGCCAGTGCCGCGGTCGCCGCCAATGCCGCCGTGGCGAAAGACTGAACGATGCAACCGTTAGAATAGACGGATGCCTACCCTTTTCACTGCAGACACGATTCACCGCCAGCGCGCGCCCTGGTGGTTCAAGCTGTCAGGTCAGCTGCTGCAGCCCTGCGTGCGCATCCGCCGCGAACCGGCGGAGCCGGCCGTACTGCTGCGGGCCGGTGCGCCGGTATGCTACGTGATCGAACGCGACGGCTTTTCCGATGCCCTGATCCTGCAGCGGGCCTGCCGCGAAGCCGGTCTGCCCAGCCCGATGCAGCCGTTGCTTGGCACCCGTCGCCGACGCTCGGTGTTTGCGCTGGCGCGGCGCGAGGGGTGGGTGTTCGGCCGCATCCGCAAGCGCACCTCCAACGAGCCGTTGCGGCAGCTGGTGCAATCGCTGGAAGGCCTGCCCGATCGCGATATCCAGATCGTGCCGGTGTCGATCTATGTCGGCCGCGCACCGAGCCGCGACAGCGGCTGGTTCCGCGTGCTGTTCTCGGAAAACTGGGTGATGGTCGGCCGTTTCCGCCGACTGCTGGCATTGCTGCTCAATGGACGCGACACGGTGGTGCATTTCTCGGCCCCGGTATCGTTGCGCCAGGCGCTGGACGATGAAGCCGACGACGTCGCGCCGGAGCGTTTCACGCGCAAACTCGCCAGGGTCTTGCGGATCCACTTCCATCGCATCCGCGCGGTGGTGATCGGGCCGGATCTGTCGCACCGGCGCACTGTGGTCGATGCGGTGCTGAATGCCGAACCGGTACGCGCGGTGATCGCCGCCACGGCCGCGAAAGAAAAGATCAGCCACGCCAGGGCATGGCGCAAGGCGCACAAATTGGTGCTGGAGATCGCCGCCGATTATTCGCACCCGGTGGTGCGCTCGGTATCGTTCCTGCTGCGCAATTTCTGGAACAAGCTGTACGACGGCATTTCCATGCACCACTTCGACAAGGCCCGTGCCGCCGCGCCCGGCTACGAAGTGGTTTACGTGCCCAGCCATCGCAGCCATACCGACTATCTGCTGCTCAGCTACCAGTTGCATGTATCGGGCGTGGTCGTTCCGCACATCGCCGCCGGAGTCAACCTCAACCTGCCGGGGATCGGACCGATCCTGCGCCGCGGCGGCGCGTTCTTCATGCGCCGCAGCTTCACCGGCAACCCGATGTATTCGGTAGTGTTCAAGGAGTATCTGGCGCAACTGATCGACCGCGGCGTGCCGATCGAATACTTCACCGAAGGCACCCGCTCGCGCACCGGACGCCTGCTGGCACCGCGCACCGGCATCCTGGCGATGACCGTGCGGGCTTTCCTGCGCGCACCGCGGCGACCGGTGCTGTTCCAGCCGATCTACATCGGTTACGAGAAACTGATGGAGGGCAAGTCCTACGCGGGCGAGCTCAGTGGCCAGCCGAAGGAAAAGGAATCCCTGCTCGGCCTGCTGCGCGGGCTGAAGCTGTTGCGCCAGCACTACGGCCATGTCGCGCTGAACTTCGGCGAGCCCATCGAGCTCAACCCGCTGCTCGATGCGGTCAGCCCCGACTGGCGCACCAGCACGGTCGATCCGGACGTCAAGCCCGAATGGCTCAGGAGCATGGTGGATACTCTGGCTGAGCGGATCCAGGTCAACATCAACCGCGCCGCCGACGTCAACCCGATCAACCTGCTGGCACTGGCCCTGCTGGCAACCCCCAAGCACGCCATGGCCGAGAGCGACCTGCTGGCGCAGCTCGCCTTGAGCAAGGCGCTGCTGGAGGAGCTGCCTTATTCGGACCGCATCACGCTGACGCCGATGAATCCGGCCGGGATCATCGCCTACGGCGAGCGGATGGGCTGGATCCAGCGCGTGCAGCACCCGCTGGGCGACGTGCTGAACGTCGAAAACGAACAGGCCGTACTGCTCAGCTACTTCCGCAACAATGTGCTGCATCTCAACGCCGCCGCCGCCTGGGTGGCCTGCTGCTTTCTCAACAACCGGCGCATGGCGCGCGCCTCCGTGCTGCGGCTGGGGCGGCTGATCTATCCGTTCATCCAGGGCGAGCTGTTCCTGCCATGGAACAGCAAGGGTTTCTGCACCCAGCTGCAGGCGACCATCGACTTTTTCGTGCGCCGCGGCCTGCTCGAATCCACCGACGACGGACGCATGCTGGAACGTGGCCCCGGCCAGGATGATGCCGCCTATCAGCTGAAGGTGATCGCACGCAGCCTGATCCAGGCATTCGAGCGTTACTACATCACCATCGCGGCGCTGGTCAAGAACGGTCCGCATGCGCTCACTGCCGCCGAACTGGAGAAGACCTGCACGCTGAGCGCGCAACGGCTGAGCCTGCTCAACGAACTGTCGGCACCGGAATTCTTCGACAAGGCGCTGTTCCGCGGTTTCATCCAGAAGCTGCGCGAGCGGCGCGTGGTATGGACCGACGAGGCAGGCAAGCTCGATTACGACAGCGCGCTTGAAGCGATGGTCCGCGATGCCCGGGTCATCCTGTCGCGCGAAATGCGCCACTCGATCCTGAAGATCACTGCCGGCGAGGAAGCCGACACCCGGGACACCGCGCCACGCGATGACGGCATGGCGGGCACAGCCGATGCCACCGACACCAGCCTGCATGCGCGTCATGTCGATGCAGAACGCCACCGCCACGCGGCGGCGACAGCGACCGTGCCGGGCGAGGCGCAGGAGCACACGCCGGCAACGTCAGGGAAGAACCGATCCGGCCATCTCTGACCCGGACGGCTTTCCGGATCGTCCCCCGGCCAATGCGGCAGTGCATGAATGACGAACTGCGACAGGCGTGCCTAAAATGACCGCTCGACCCAGGGGATCCCGCATGAAGCCACGCCTTGCCTTCGCGATTGCCGCGGCCTTCGCGCTGCCGACCGTCATCCATGCCGATGACAAGCCCGCCATCCACGACGTCAGCCTGCTGCACTGCGCGCACCTGCTCGACCCGGCCGCCGGCAAACTGCTCGGCGAGACCACGGTGGTCGTCGAGAACGGCCGCATCAAGTCGCTGCAGGCCGGCAGCGTCGATGCTGCGCCCTATCGTGATGCCGCCACGGCGGCCGGCGGCCACTTCCGCATGGTCGAACTGGCCGGCGCCACCTGCCTGCCCGGCCTGATCGACTCGCACACCCACCTGACCGTGCAGTTCAGCCGCTCCACCTACAGCGACAAGTTTCGCCTCAATCCGGCGGACTATGCGATTCGCAGCACGGTTTATGCGAAACGTACCTTGCTGGCCGGCTTCACCACTGTGCGCAACGTCGGCGACGAGCACAACGAATCGATCGCGCTGCGCAATGCGGTCAACGCCGGCATCGTGCCCGGCCCGCACATCTTCACTGCCGGCCAGTTCATTGGCACCACCGGCGGTCACGCCGACCCGACCAATGGCTTCCGCTGGGATCTGCAAGGCGACCCGGGCCCGAAGGACGGCATCATCAACTCGCCCGCAGATGCCTGGAAGGCCGTGCGCCAGCACTACAAGGACGGCGCCGACCTGATCAAGATCATGCCTTCCGGCGGCGTGCTGGACGAAAGCTCCAGCTCCGAGAACCCGCAGATGACCATCGACGAGATCAAGGCCGTGGTCACCGCCGCGCACGACTACGGCTTCACCGTGGCGGCCCACGCGCACGGCGCCGAAGCGATCCGCCGCGCGGTACTGGGCGGCGTGGATTCGATCGAGCACGGCACCTTCATGAACGCCGCGGACATGAAGCTGATGAAGCAACACGGCACCTGGTACGTGCCCACCATCATCGCCGGCCAGTACGTGATGGAGAAGGCGAAGCAAGGCTGGTACCCGCCACAGGTCGCGGCCAAGGCGGAACAGGTCGGCCCGGTGATCATGGCGACCGCCGGCAAGGCCTACCGCGCCGGCGTGAAGATCGCCTTCGGCACCGACGCGGGCGTCTATCCGCATGGCGAGAACGCGAAAGAGTTCCAGTACATGGTGCAGGCCGGCATGCCGCCGATGTTCGTGCTGCAGGCCGCCACCACGCATGCCGCCGAACTGTTGCACAAGCAGGACCAGTTCGGCGAGATCGCCGCGGACCGCACCGCCGACGTGATCGCCGTTCCCGGCAACCCGCTGAACGACATCACGCTGATGCAGAAGGTCAGCTTCGTGATGAAGGACGGCGTGATCTACAAGCAAGACGGCAAGCCGACCGCGGAATCCCTGTAGAGGCCGGCGGCGATCCTGTAACATCGCGGCATGAGCGAGCAGCCCACTCCCACCCCGGACCAGACCACCCATTTCGGCTTCCGCGACGTGCCGGTCGCGGAGAAGCAGAAACTGGTCGGTCAGGTCTTCACCTCGGTCGCGCGCAACTACGACCTGATGAACGACCTGATGTCGTTCGGCGTGCACCGGTTGTGGAAACGGCATTTCGTGGCCGTCAGCGGGGTGCGCCGCGGCGACCGCGTGCTGGATCTGGCCGGCGGCACCGGCGACATCGCCGCGCTGCTGAAGCCGGTGGTCGGCGCCGAGGGCGAGGTGGTGGTCGGCGACATCAACGCCGCCATGCTCGATGTCGGGCGCGACCGCATGACCGACCGCGGCCTGGTTGCCGGCTTGCGCTGGGCGCAGCTCAACGCCGAGGCGCTGCCGTTTCCCGACAACAGCTTCGACGCGGTGACGATGGCCTTCGGCCTGCGCAATGTCACCGACAAGGGCAAGGCGCTGGCCGATATCTGCCGCGTGCTCAAGCCCAGCGGTCGCGCGCTGGTGCTGGAGTTCTCCAGGGTGCACAACGAGCTGTTCGGCAAGCTCTACGATTTCCACTCGTTCAGGGTGCTGCCGAAGCTCGGCCAGCTGTTCGCCGGCGACGCCGACAGCTACCAGTACCTGGCCGAGTCGATCCGCAAGCACCCGGACCAGGAAACCCTCAAGGGCATGATGGAACGCGCCGGCTTCGGCCGCGTCGAAGTGCGCAACCTCACCGGCGGCATCGTGGCGATCCATCGGGCCTACAAGCTCTGATGGCGGCCGGCCCGGCCGCCGCGACCGGCGCCGGACGCTGCTGACGCCGCCCTGAGCGGCCGGATCAGCCGGATCAGCCGGCCGGAATACGCAAGTCCTGCAGCAAGGTCCCGGACTGCTGCGCTTCCCGTTCGTGCCCCGGATCGCGCCAGGTTTCCTGCAGCGCATCGGCATACCAGCGGCGCATCGCGGGCAACTCCAGCAAGCGTCCTGCATAGGCCCCGGCCGCATCGCCCAGGGTCAGGCCATAGGTCTGGATGCGAAAAGCCACCGGCGCGAAGAACGCATCGACCGCACCGAACGCCGCGCCCGCCAGGAACGGCCCGCCGAACCGGCTCAGGCCCTCGCTCCACAGTTCGTCGATGCGCGCCATGTCGGCATGCACTGCCGCCGGCAAATCGTCCGGCAAGCGGATGCGTACGCCGCAGTTCATCCCGCAGCGGTTGCGCAGCGCCGCGAAACCCGAATGCATCTCGGCCGTGGCGCAGCGGGCCCATGCGCGCGCCAGCGGGTCGGACGGCCAGACGGCCGGATGACGCTCGGCCAGGTATTCGACGATGGCCAGCGAATCCCACACCACGGTATCGCCGTCGTGCAGGCACGGCACCTTGCCGTTCGGCGAAAAGGCACGGAACGCGCGCCAGCTGGCGCCGTCACCCTGCGCGAACGGCACCAGGCGCTCACGGAACGGCATGCCCAGCTCGCTGAGCAGCAGCCACGGCCGCAGCGACCAGGACGAGTAGTTCTTGTTGGCGATATGAAGCTCGTACATGCAACGCTCTCCGATGGCAATTCAGGTCTGTTCGCAGGGATCGCATGCCGGCGGCATGCCCGGCGTGGCCCGCCGCCGCATGTTCGCCAGCGCCACGCCGGCCACCGTGATCATGCCACCGGCCAGCGTCAGCAGGCCGGGATGTTCGCCCAGCCACAGCCAGCCGATCAGCACCGCGATCGGTGGCGAAAAATAGATGAAGCTGGACACCTGCGAGGCGGAGGCCCGGTGCAGTGCGGCGTTCCAGGCCATGTAGCCGACGAAGGTCGGCGCGATGCCCAGCCACAGCAGCGCGGCGACATGCGACCAGGGCGCCGCGTGCCAAGCCGTGCCGATGCCGGTCGCGAACGGCAGCGCCCCCAGCGCGCCGGCGAACAGCGTGAAGGCCGTGACTCCGATCATGCTGCTGCGCGCGAAGAACGGCTTCAGGCCGACAAAAAAGATCGCCGAGGCGAGCACGCTGACCAGCACCAGCGCCGCCATCGGTTCGAACTTCACCTGCTTGCCGCTGGCCAGCACCACCAGCACCACGCCGACCAGGGCCACGCCAAGGCCGGTCAGCATGCGGGCTGACAGGCGCTCGTGCAGCCACACCGCAGAAACCGCCGCGGTGGCGGCCGGCGCCAGCGAGATCAGGATCGACGCGGTGCCACTGGCGATCCGCGTTTCGGCATAGTTGAGGCACAGGTGGTAGACGGTAAACCCGATCACGCCCAGCACGGCCAGCGCCGGCCAATCGCGCCGTGCCGGCAACGGCACCCGCCGAACCGTCAGCAGCAGCGCAAAGCACAACGTGCCGATCGTCAGCCGGGCGAAGGCGACTTCGCCAGGGGTGAACGAGGCCAGCGCATAGGCGATCGCCGCGTAGGCCGACGACCAGGTCAGCAACGCGATGCTGATGAAAAGCAGGGTGCGCGCGTCAAGACGCTCGGAGGAATCCATGGGAACGATTTTCGATGCGGGGGAGTGCACATCCTAGCCGTGGCGACGCCGCCGGGGAATAATGCATGAGTCGCCATTGCGATCTTCCGCCACCGATCGGAACGAGCCGCGAGTGATTTTGCCTTGGCATCGAAACCCGAACTGGACGGCAAGGATCGGCAACGGCCGGAATCGATTTCGGCTTCTACCCTTCCGGGCATATGGTCTGTTTCGACGCGGACGCGCTGCAGCAGGTCAAGGCCGATCTGTCGCGCTTCCATGACGAAGCCCCGCTGCAGTCATGGCTGCGGGCAGCAGATCCGGCTGCGCCCGGTACCAGCGGCCGGCATGGATCCAGTGGAAATCGCGCTTGCCGTCGTCCAGCGCCACCGCCAGGCCCAGGATGCCCCAGCGCGCATAAAGATCGCCGCTGGGCTTGCCGTCGCTGATCCGCAGGTGTGCGAACAGATCGACACGCTCGTTGCCGGCCACCAGATGATCGAGGATGAAATCGCTGTGCTGCGCCACGATGCGGGCATGCGCGGTCGCCTGCCCGTCATCGATCACGCGGGTGATCCAGTGGGGCAAGGCACTGCGATCGGCATACAGCGAAAGCAGCAGGCTCAGGTTTTTCATCACCATGGTGACGCTGCCGCGCAGACGCATCGGACGATCCCAATCGAGGTGACTGTCCTGCAAGCTGATCCGGACCCACCACGGCGGTGCGCGGGAACCCGCGACGCGCACCCCGTCCAGGTCCAGCGTGAAGTGCTTCAGGTCGTAGGCATGCCCGGCGCGCGCCGCACGATCGAGCCGGGTATCCATTTTCAGTTGGCCGTCCAGCCGTGACACACCCAGGGCAATGCGTGCATCGGGGCTGCTCATCTGCAGGTGGCCGGCACTGACATCGCCCTTGTCATCCACGGTGAATTCCGTGCTCATCCGGCCGCGACCACCGAGGAAACGCAGGCTCTTGCCGGGCAGGTAGCGGTTGTAGGCTCGCAGGTCGGGGACCTCGGCATCGGCAAACTGCAGCCGGGCCGTGAAGTCGCGGCCGAGGTCAGCCAGCTCGGCGGAGGTTTGCAGATGCAACTGCAACGCGTGACCACGCAGATAAGCCTGTGCCGGCGCGCCGCGCGGTGCCAGCGTGAACGGATCGGCCCACATGCCGACCGCCGTGCGCGCACCGCCCTTGCCAGCCTCGACGCGGGCCTGCGCGCGCGCATTGCCGGCAAACACGTTGCCGAGCAGTCCCGCTGCGAAACCCGCCTGCGGCACCTCGACGTGACTGCCCGGCAGCAGTTTTCCGGCGGCAATGTGCAGCGCGCCGTCGATGTCGCCGGCACCGGCCAGCCGCAGCCATGACCTGGCCGCGGTCAGCGGCGTCAGCCAGCGCAGCGAGGCGAAGTGCCAGCGCCATTCGGCCGTTCCGGATAGCAACCGGATCATTTCGCGGGACGATCGCCGCAAAAACAGACGCCGGCTGGCGAGCTGCAGATCCGCTTCGAGCCGGTTGGCCCCGCGCGTCCCCTCGACATCGCCGGGGGCCAGAATCCGCGCATGGATCGTCACCGCAGCGGGCTGCACGGCCAGATCGAGCTGGCCACGACGCCGCTGCTGCGTTCCATCGGCATCGGTGATCGCCACCGGCGCGTTCCATTGCAGCCGCCCACCCGGCGCCAGCGTGCCGTGATCCAGCGCAAAATCGGCACTCAGGTGGCCACCCAGCGGCGCCCGTGTGATCGCCAGCGCGCCCGCCTTGTCGGCACCCAGCGCGATGGATGGCGTGACGCCATCCATCTTCAGCCGGATCTGCGCCCGCTCGATCTTCTTCCAGCCCGGCGGCTGCTCATAGGTGAACGGGTCGAAGGCGAACCGCACATCGAACCTGGCGTCGCGCAGCAACGCCTGCTTGCCGTAGCGCAGGCGTGCGTCGGGCATCGAAACATGCGAGGGGAAAACGGTGGTTGCTCCGCCATGCATCTGGTGGGTGAAGCCGATCCCGGCCTCGCCATCGCCGTCGATGACCAGATTGCCAAAGCGCATCTGCCGCAGCGAGGTCGTACTGATCCGCTCGACGGTGATGTGCCAGGCATCGCTGCGCCAAGGCGGTGGCTTGAGGTCAATGCCGGCCGGCTGTACCTCGACCTTCACTGCCGTGGCGCGGACGGTGCCGAAACGCAACTCCCGCCGCAGCAGCGGCCACAGCAGGATGCGGCCATCCGCCGACGCCCCCTGCGCGTTCCAGAGCAGCTTGCGCATCTGCCCGCGCAGCCGCAGGTCGTGCGCATGGATCTGCCCCGGCCACAGCGTCCACGCCCACGACCATTGCACATGGAAGACCTGCGGCTTGCGGTTGATCGTGGCGAATGCGGCGGGCGAGTTGAGAAAGAGGTTGCCGGCGATCAGATACAGCACATACAGCGTGCCCGACAGCCAGAGCAGCCGACGCAGGGGCACGGGCAGGTTGCGCATCAGGTTCGGTTCGTGATCTCGATCAGGCAGCATGGCGTCGCCGGCGTGACGGCCCCGTGGAACAGCTGCCTGGCCGTCGTCGGCGAACCGTCCTGACGAAACCCGGCTGCCGTCGCGGGGAACTCGGGCCGTGGCGGTGGCATACTTGAGGTTTGCCCGTCCGGAAATTGCCCATGTCCCGGCTACCCACCCGCGGATTGCCGAAGGAGATCGCCACGATGCCGCTCTGGAAGCGCATGCTGTTGCGCCGCCTGAAGTTTCTGGCCTGGGTGGTCGCGGTGCTGGTCATCATGATCGGTGGCAGTTACCTGTTCGCGCCGCAATGGCTGCTGCGCGCGAACTTCGCGCGCGAGGCGATGGCCGCGCATCTGGAAAAGCACTCGGTACAGGCCGGCGACACGCGCTGGGTCTACTACGAAGGCGGCGATGGCCCGACCATCGTGCTGCTGCACGGCTTTGCCGACAGCAAGGAAGTCTGGCTGGACGTGGCCAGACGCCTGAGCCCGCATTTCCACCTGATCATTCCCGACCTGCCCGGCTGGGGCGAATCCTCGCGCGAGGCCGGCGCCAATTACAATATCGATGCCCAGGTGATACGTCTGCAGGCGTTCGTGCAGACGCTTGGCCTGCAACGTTTCGTGCTGGTCGGCCACTCGATGGGCGGGGCCGTGGCCGGCGTCTATGCGGCCGAGCATCCCGGGCATGTCGCCGAACTGGCGCTGGTCGATGCGTTCGGCCTGAAGTACAAGCCCAATGCATTCGTCCGCGAGGCACTGGCCGGCAAGGATCCGTTCCTATTCGACGACCATGCCGGCTTTGCCCGCGCCGCCGCACTGGCCTTCGACAAGCCGCTCGACCTGCCCGGTCGTTTCGTCGATGTACTGATCAAGCGCAACCAGCGCGACAGCAGCTTCATCAAGCGCATCTTCAACGAGTTGCGCGAGCCGTCGCAGTATCTGGCGGTGCAGAACCGGCTCGGCCAGCTTGGCATGCCGGTACTCGGCCTGTGGTGCCGCGACGACAAGGTCATCGACCTCTCCGCACTGGACAGCCTGCGCAACGGCCTGACCCACGCCAGCGCAATCAGCACCAGCGTGATCAACGGCTGCAACCATATGCCGATGCTGGAAAAACCGCAGCAGACCGCACAGATCCTCACCGGATTCGCGCTGTCGCATTGAACCCGGCACGCGGAACCGACCTGCTCGCGGCGGCACGGGACGGGCTGTCCCGAGCGTGCGCGAGTCAGCTGCCGGTCAGGCATCGTTGTCATTTGCCGATGGCATCATGGGAGAATGGCGCCACAGCCCAGGAGGCATGCGTGCTTTCCAGCAAGAAGACGAAATCATGCCACGACCGATGAAACGAACCCTGCTGCGCGGGTTCCTGGATTCAGTTGCCAGGATGTCCACCACGCGGACAAACTACTGGGCCGAGTTCGTCATCGACCTGGCCCTTGGCGCGTGGCTGCTCTTCGAGGGCTGGCACCGCCAGCAGGGTGGAGCCCTGACCGCCTTGCTGGCGGTGCTGCTGGGCCTGTTCGCCTTCAGTTTCGCCGAGTATTTCTTTCACCGCTGGGTGTTCCACACGCGGATACCGCTGTTCGCACAGGGCCATCGCATGCATCACGAGCGCCCGCTCGGCTACGACTCGCTGCCATTCTTCCTGCCGGGGGCCGTGCTGCTGATCCTGACCGGACTGTGCCTGCTGGTCGTGCCGGTCGGGTTCGCCTTGTTGATGATGGGCTCGGTGACGTTTGGTTACGTCACCTACGGACTGAGCCACTTCATCATCCACCATGTCCGTTTCAGGCATCCGCTGCTGCTGCGCTGGGCCGGTGCCCACCATGTCCACCACCACCATCCGGACACCAATTTCGGCGTCACTACGCCGCTGTGGGACATCCTGCTGGGCACGCAGTATGTGCGGAAATCCCGCAACACCTGAGCCTGCGGCGGGGGCGGCTTTTGACGTAGGAGCGCACCCTGTGCGCGAATGCTCTTGTGGTGGCTGAAGCATTCGCGCACAGGGTGCGCTCCTACGGGCATCGGGGCTATTCGAGCTGCCCTAAGGCCGACCGCGAAGGCTTGCCGTCAATCGGCCACGTCGGCCACCAGCCGATCCAGCTCGGACTTGAGGCTCGCGCCGTTCAGGCGCAGCCAGCTGCGTTGCGCGCGCCAGTCGGGAAACAGGTTTTCGACCTGCGCCCAGAAGCGCGGCGAATGGTTGCGGACCTTCAGGTGGCACAGCTCGTGTGCCAGCACATAGCGCAGTGCGGCCGGCGGCGCCAGCGCCAGCGCCAGGTCGAGATTGATGCGGTCGCGCGTGTCCAGGCTGCCCCACAGGCTTTTCATCGGACGGATTTTCAGCGCGGTCGGCGCCAGGCCCAGCTGCGGCACATAACCGGGCAGCCAGCGCGAGACATCGCGGCGGATCTGCGCTTCCAGATGCGAGGCGAGCAGGCCGCGCGCGATCGGCAGCGCGCGCGTGTGCGGGCGCGGGATCACCAGGGTGATGCCGCCCTCGAACGGTTCAATGCGTGGATACGGACCCGCAGCCCAGTCCAGTGTCGCGATCTGGCCGCGCAACGGAAAATCGGTCGCATGGCCCACCCGCAGTGGCGGCAACGGCTTCACGGTCAGGTTCAGCTCGTCGAGCTTCTGCTCCAGCCAATCGGCATGGCTGCGCAGGAACGCGTTGACCTGGGCCGGATGGGTGCCATGCGGATAGGACAACCGTGCGCCCTTGGGCGTCACCGTGAGACGCAACCGCCGCGCACGCGGATGGGCGGCTTTCAGCACGCGGATGGTGCTGCCGCTGAGCGTCGCCAGTTCCAGCCAATCGCCTTCCAGATGTTGCGCCATGAGCCTGCCCGTCACTTGCCGGCACGCCAAGGTAAACGCAGCGTGCATGGGCAGTATGCGGGTAAATCGGCGGTTCGATGCAAGGGCTTTTTGTCATGCTCCATTGCGATGCATGTCAGGCCGGCGTCTCAGCCATCGGTGGGACGCGGCAAGCCGAACCATTCCTCCAGTTTGGCCAGCAGCCGCGCCAGTTCCAGCGTCAGCAGGGCAAAGCCGGCATCCAGTTCGGCATGGGCATCGGGGTGGCTGTCGCCCAGCTCGTCGATAACCACGTCCAGGAATTTCAGCTTGCGGATGATCAGGTCCTCGCCCAGCACGAAGCTGATGCGGTCATCGAAGGTCAGCCCGAGCAGGAACACCTGCTTGCCGTTACGCAGATGCTCCTTGACCTCTTCGGCGTCCAGGTCCTGCCGGCGGCAGCGGGCGATCGCGCCGGTGGCGGTGGCCGGATCGCGCAGTTCGCATTCGTCGCCCAGGCTCAGGCCGGCCGGCAGGTTGCCGTTGGCCAGCCAGTCGGTCATCAGTACCCGCGGACCTTCTTCCGGCGCCAGCGGCACGGCCGGAAAGCTGCCCAGCGCCTCGCGGATCTGGGTCAGCGCGTTTTCGGCGGACTTGCGGCTGGCGGTATCGAGCACCAGCCAGCCATGCTGCCGGTCGACATAGGCGGACATCCGCGAGTTGCGCACGAACGCGCGCGGCAGCAGCTCGGTCAGCAGGTCCTCCTTGAGCCGCTTGCGCTCGCGGCCGCCGACCTTGCGATCCTCCTCCTCGGCGATCTTCTGCACCTTGCGCTGCAATTCCTCGTTGACCACCTGCGCCGGCAGCAACTTGTCCTCGCCGCCGACGGTCAGCAGCGTGCACTGCTTCACCGCATGGGTCAGCGGCATATCCTCGCCGCGCCCGACCGGTGGCACGAAACCCCGGGTGAACATTTCCAGTGGCCCGCAGGGGCGCAGGCGGTGCTCGGCCAGTACCTCGTCAAGGCGCTCCAGATCGGCGGCGACGGCAGGCGAAAAACGGAACAACGTGAGATTGCGAAAGAACATTCGATATCCGGATGGGTTGCGGCCCGAAGGCGGGGAATGCCGCCGTCATCCCGGTTTGCACCGGAATGACGACGCGACGATTGCTGGCGACGCGGGTTTTCAGCGAGCGACTGCGGCCACCGCAGCCGCCACGGTGTCCAGATTGCCGTGGTTGAGCGCCGCCACGCAGATGCGGCCACTGTCGAGCGCGTAGATCGCGTACTCGTCGCGCAGGCGATGGACCTGGGCCTTGCTCAGGCCGGAGTAGGAGAACATGCCGGCCTGGTGCTGGATGAAACCGAACTCCGTCGCACCGTGCATGGCCAGCCGTTCGACCAGGCCGGCACGCATCGCATGGATGCGCGAGCGCATCTCGCCCAGCTCCTGCTCCCAGCGGGCACGCAACTCGGCGCTGCCGAGCACCCCGGCCACCAGGCTGGCGCCATGCGCGGACGGGCTGGAGTAGTTGGCGCGAATGGTCTGCTTGATCTTCGACAGCAGCCGCGCCGCCTCGTCGCGATCGGCACCGACCACCGACAGCGCGCCAACCCGCTCGCCGTACAGCGAAAACGACTTGGAATACGAGTTGGCCACGACGAACGCCTCGATGCCCGACGCCGCCAGCAGCCGCACGGCGGTGGCGTCGGCGTCGATACCCTGGTCGAAGCCCTGGTAGGCCATGTCGATGAACGGCAGCAACCGGCGTTCGCGCAGCAGCGTGATCACCTGCTGCCATTGCGCCGCATCCAGGTCGACGCCGGTCGGGTTGTGGCAGCATGCATGCAGCAGCACCACGGTGCCCGGCTCCATCGCGCCCAGATCCTCCAGCATGCCGGCAAAATCCAGGCCATGGCTGGCCGGGTCGTAGTAACGGTATTCGAGCAGCGAAAAACCGGCCGTCCTGAACACGACGTGGTGATTGCCCCAGCTCGGATTGCTGATCGCGATCTTCGCATCGGCGCCGCGCACCTGCTTGAGCAGATCGGCCGCTACCCGCAGCGCCGCGCTGCCGCCGATGGTCTGTGCGGTGGCCACCCGTCCGGCCGCCAGCAGCGGCGATTCGGTGCCGAACAGCAACTGCTGGGTAAGCCGGTTGTAGGCGCCCAGGCCGTCGATCGGCAGGTAGCCGCGCGGCCTGGCCGCCGACGCCAGTGCCTGCTCCACGTCGCGCACCGACGGCAGCAGCGGGATGCGCCCCTGTTCGTCGACATAGATGCCCACGCCAAGATTGATCTTGCCCGGGCGCTGGTCGGCCAGATAGGTTTCGGTCAAACCCAGGATCGGATCGCCCGGGGCCATTTCAACGGATGCAAAGAAGGACACGGCAGGTACTCGACAGGAAGTGAATGGAAGCATGGACGTCTATGCGTCGCTGGAAGGATAACCGGCCATCCTGCCATGCGCATCGGGATGGAGATCGCTATCGCGCACTAGCCCGCTGAGAGAGCGACACAACGACTGCCTGCGCAGCCTGGCGATGCAGGCGCCGGACCAGCCTGAGGGATTCGCCAGCAGACGTTCGGGTGATCTCGGACTGGGCGGACATGGGGCCGTAGCGAGGGGGTGAACCATCTATTGTAGCCGTCTCGCCACTCGGCTTCCGGTGAGACCAAACGGCGCTAAACTAGATGGATCCACCCAATCGCCGCCAACGCCATGCAGGTACAGGATCACGCCGAAATCGTCCATCTGCTGGCGGAGCTGCGAATGGAGCATCGCGATCTCGACGTGGCGATCAGGCAGCTGGCGAGCGGACTCGGTCGCGACGAACTGCAACTGACCCGGATGAAGAAACGCAAGCTGCTGCTGAAAGACCACATCGCCCGTCTCGAGAGCAAGCTGATCCCCGACCTGGATGCCTGATTCGGCTACCCCGACCTCACGCGCACGACCCCGACGCCCGAACCTTGCCAGCCCCGCCGGAATCCCGATGAGCCCCTATGTCCCGACCCGCCTGTGCGACGAGCATGTCGAGCTGGAACCTTTGCGCCCCGGGCATGCGCCGGCACTTGAAGCCGCCGCCGCCGATGGCGAGCTGTGGAATCTGTGGTTCACCAGCGCGCCGGCGCCGGGCCAGGCTCGCGCCTATGTGGAAAAGGCGCTGCAGGGCCAGGCCGACGGCGTGATGCTGCCGTTCGCTGTACGCGAACGAAGCAGCGGCGAGATCGTCGGCACCACCCGCTATTACGAGATCGTGCCCGAACTGCCGCGGCTGGCGATCGGCTACACCTGGTACGCCAGGCGCTGGCAGAAAAGCCACCTCAACACCGCCTGCAAGCGCCTGCTGTTGCGCCACGCGTTCGAGACGCTGCGCTGCGTCGCGGTGGAGTTCCACACCGACCACCGCAACCTCGACTCGCAACGCGCGCTCGAGCGCCTCGGCGCCCATCGCGACGGTGTGCTGCGCGCGCACAAGCGCCGCCCCGACGGCAGCCTGCGCGATACCGTCTGCTACAGCATCCTGGCTTGCGAATGGCCGGACGTGGATCGCTGGCTGGGCCTGCGCCTGCAGCGTCTCGCCGCACCGCCGACACGGTAGGAGCGCACCCTGTGCGCGAATGCTCTTGCGGATGTTTCGATAAGAGCATTCGCGCACAGGGTGCGCTCCTACGCGGCCGATCAAAGCAACCGGTTCAGCAGCCGGTCGAGGCGGGTTCGATTGAGCCGGCCAAGCTGCTTGCGTACCACCGCCGGATAATGCCGCGGGCTTTCCAGCGCCCGGTAATCGGTCAGCCGCGCGGCGTGTCGCTGCAGCGCAGCCCATTCGGCCCGATGCTTGTCCCGCAGCAGGTGCGCGGGGTCGCGCAGCAGCAGGGCATTTTCCAGATCCAGCGACCATGCGCGCGGGTTCAGGTTGTTGCCGGTGAGCACGGCCACGTCATCGTCGACGAACAGGCCCTTCAGGTGATAGCTGTTGTCGCCATCGCGCCACAGGTGGATGTTGAGCTGGCCGCTGTCGATCTGCCGCCGGTGCGCCTGCACGTAGCGGCGCAGGTTGTTTTCGTACAGGTACGGCAACAGGCCGATGGTGGTGAACGGCTGCCCCGGCGGAATATAGAAATCGCTGGCGGTCTTGTCGCCGATCATGATGTGGATCCGGCAGCCGCGCCGCAGCAGCTGGCCGAGCACGAGACGCACCGGCCTGGGCAGGTTGAAATACGGGGTCAGCAGGATCACCCGCTCGCGCGCGCCGCGCAGCAAGGCCAGCACGGTATCGTTGAGCGCATTGTCGCTGCGGCCGAAACCGAGCAACGGGGTCACCGCCACCTCGCCCGGCCCCAACGCATCGTGGGGCACTTCGTACCGGGCGTGTTGCAGGGACAGCCGCAGCGCACGAATCGCCGGCTGCAGCATGCGCGTCTCGGGCAATTCGGAAACATTCAGACGCCGCACCGCCTCGCTGCCAATCAGATACTGCTGCACGAAACCGGCCATCGCATCGGCCAGAGCGCGATGCCGCAGCAGGTGATAGCGGTCGAGGCGGTAGCGCCCATGCCTGGCCAGGTACGCATCGTTGATGCTGGCACCGCTGTACAGCACGGCGTCGTCGATCACGAAACCCTTCAGGTGCAGCACACCGAACAGTTCGCGGCTCTGCACCGGCACGCCATGAATCCCGATGCCGGGCCCGAACCGCTCGGCGTATGTGCGATACATGCCCGCATTGCCGGCGCTTTTCTGCTCACCGATCAAGCCGCGTCGTGCCCGATGCCAGTCCACCAGCACCGAAACCTGCAGCGCCGGATGGCGGGCGCGAGCCGCATGCAAGGCGTCCAGCACTTCGCGCCCGGCCTCGTCGTCCTGCAGGTACAGCGCCACGAGCATGATGCGCTGCCGGGCCTGACCGATCAGCTCCAGCAACACTCGGCGGAACGCCGACGGATCGTCCAGCACTTCAATCGCCGCCGCCGGCACCGCAAACGCCGGCAGCGTATCCAGCAGTACCGGCCGCTTCGGCTTGCGCAAAGGCGAAAGGATCCGGCGGGCGAGCCGGCCCGGTGTGGTCATCAAGCTGTTCACGGGTGAAATGACGCCCTCACGCATCGTGGTGAACAGAAGGATGCCGCAAGCAAGTCTTTCGACTGCCGATCGCGGCCTGGCTCAACCGCCATGCACCGGATACGTCTTCGCGCCGCCGGGTGTCCGGGTACTGGCCGCTGGCGCCGGCTGGCCGGTTGGCGCGATCGGGTGCGAACCACACTGATAGGCGCCCCACGGCTGTGAACCGTCGACCGGGTCGGCCAGCGGCTTGATGGTGTCGGCGTGCATCTTCACCGCTTCGTTGCGCGCCATCACTTCCAGCTCGTCACGCACGGTGATGTCGTTGCGGTCGACCGGGCCGATGCGATCCATCACCGAGACGGTGACCTTGCCCATATTGCGGCAACCGGACACGTCGCCGGTCCATGCCGTGCGCACGTTCCGGGCGGCATCGTCCAGGGTGATGCCCCAACTGCAGGCGCCGAGCAACAGGATGGGGACGAACAACAACAGGGTCTTGCGCATGGTTGGCTCCGAAACGGTGGCTTGCAATGTAAGGGCTTGAAAAGCTTGCCCGCAACAGCCGGTGCGTTGCCGGCCCGGCCGCCATCGTAACGCGAGGACAGCATCACTTCCCCAACCAATCCGAAACATGGATGCTGCGCGGCCTTTTCGTTGCCTGTCTGGCGGTCTGCGCTGATACTTGGCGCCATGCTGAATGCCGCGCCGCCCGTGGCGCAATTGGCCGCAGCCAGCCGTCTGGGTACGATCTTGCTGGCGGCTCCGGCAAGCTGCGCGCTGCCACAGGATGGCGTGATCTGCCCGCGGCACGGTTGAGCGCCCGGGCACGGCACGCGAAATGCCGCCCGGCCACGCGATAATGGGCGGATGCTGCACGTCATCCTGTTCCGTCCCGAGATCCCGCCGAACACCGGCAACGTGATTCGCCTGTGCGCGAACACCGGCGCCAGGCTGCACCTGATCCGCCCGCTCGGCTTCGAACTGGACGATGCGCGGCTGCGCCGCGCCGGGCTGGACTACCACGAGTACGCCCGGGTCGCGGTACACGACGATCTGGCCGACTGTCTCGCCGCGATCGGTACACCGCGCATGTTCGCCTTCTCCACCCGGGGTCGCGTGGCACACGTCGAGGCGCGTTTTGCCGACGGCGACGCACTGCTGTTCGGCTGCGAAACCGCCGGCCTGCCGCCTGAGGTACTGGCGGCGATTCCCGCTGCACAACAGCTGCGCCTGCCGATGCAGCCGGACAGTCGCAGCCTGAATCTGTCCAATACCGTCGCGGTGGCGGTGTACGAGGCCTGGCGTCAACTCGGCTTTGCCGGTGCCGGCGCGTAGGAGCCCACCCTGTGGGCGAATGCTTTTCTGCGAGCGCGGCAAAAGCATTCGCCCACAGGGTGGGCTCCTACGTTTCTGCCGGCGGCACCAGCGCAATCACGGTCCAGCCCGGCTTCGGTTCCAGCTCGCGCCTGGCGGATGCCACCCACAGCCGGCCTTTTTCCTCGACCCCGAACATCAACAAGGCGTGCGAGCCGTATTGCTCGATGAAATGCGGCCAGTCGAAGCTGGCGCTGAGTCGGGTCGATTTGATCCGCCAGCCCTGGCCGAGCATTTCGGCAAAGCGCCCGTGGGTCATCTCCTCGTCGAACAACGGCGGCGCCAGCAGATTCTCGGACAACGCCGCGCGGTCGGTGTTTTCCAGCGGCGTCAGGTTGCGCAACCGATATACCTTGTCGCGGCCGAATTCCTGCCGGTAATGGACGCAGGCCAGCGAGTTGCGCTCGCGATGGGTGGACAGTGCCAGCATCCGGCCAATACCGGTGAGATCCAGATAGCGCTCGGCATGCGGCGACGCCGGATTGCCGAAGAACGTGTCCAGACCCTCCATGCGGGCGCGGCGAATACCGTCCCAGTCGTCATCCGCCAGCACTGCACGAAAACCCGCATCGACCAGCGCCTTGCCGATGGCCCGCGCCACTTCGTCGGAGCCGAAAATCAGCAGACCGCGCGGTTCCGGTTCGGCGACCTTCAGCCACAATGCCAGCGGCCGTGCGGTGGCACTCTGCAAAACCACGGTACCGATGATCAGGATGAAAATCAGCGGCACCAGCGCATCGGCGCCAGGCACCCCCAGCGCATCGAGGCGCAATGCAAACAGGGCCGATACCGAGGCCGCCACGATGCCGCGCGGCGCCACCCAGCCGATCAGCGCCCGCTCGCGCCAGTTGAGCTCGCTGCCAAGACTGGACAGCGCCACGTTCACCGGCCGCACCACCAGTTGCGCGATCACGAACAGCGCCAGGCCAGCCGCCAGGGTGCCGTGTGGCAGCGGCCAGTGCAGCCGCGCGGCCAGCAAAATGAACAACATCGACACCAGCACGGTAGTGAGGTTTTCCTTGAAGTCGAGGATGTCGTCGACATGCACGCCGCGCATGTTGCCCAGTGCGATCCCCATGATGGTTACCGCGAGCAGGCCGGACTCGTGCGTGAGCGCGTTGGAAACACTGAAGGCCAGCAATACTGCCGCCAGCACGGCATAGTTTTGCAGATATTCGGGAATCAACTGCCGCCGCAGCAGAAACGCCGCCAGCGCCGCCGCCAGCGCACCGATCACGCTGCCGCTGCCGATCGTGGCGACGAAAATGCCCACAGTGTGGCCTTCCTGTCGTGACACGACCGCTTCATAGATCAGCACCGCGAACAGCGCACCGAGCGGGTCGATCATGATGCTTTCCCAGCGCAGCGTATTGGCGATGCGCTCGTTCGGCCGCAGCGTGCGCAACATCGGCGCGATCACCGTCGGCCCGGTCACGCAACCCAGCGCACCGAACAGCAGTGCGATCGGCCAACCCAGGCCGGCAACGTAATGGGCTGCCAACGCCAGCAGCAGCACCGTGACAGTCGCGCCATAGCTGACCAGGCCACGCACTGCATGGCCAATCCCCGGAAGCTCGTGGAAACGCAGGCTCAGGCTGCCCTCGAACAGGATCAACGCCACCGCCAGCGACACGGTCGGAAACAGCAACGAGCCCAGCAGCTTGTCCGGGTCGAGCACGCCGCTGACCGGGCCCAGCACGATCCCGGCCAGCAGCAGGAACAGGATCGCCGGCAGTTTCACCCGCCATGCCAGCCATTGCGCCAGAAAGCCGATCATCAGCATGCCGGCGAGCATCAGGCCCAGTTCGATCGTCATCGTGCCACCTCGGCCATGCGCAGGCGGCTATCGGAGCATGTGGCGATGGAGAACACCAGTCGTTGGCCCGGAACCGGCCTGGAGGTGGCCGAAATCAGGCTTACCGGCGCCGATATTGCAGCGCTTCGGCCAGATGCGTCTGGTCCAGCAACGCCGCCCCGCCATCGAGGTCGGCGATGGTGCGTGCGACCCGCAGGACCCGATGGTAGGCCCGGGCCGACAGCCCGAGCCGCGCCAGGGCGTGTTCGAACCAGCGCCGTTCGGCCGGCCCCAGGGCGCAGTCGCGCTCCAATTCGCGCGTGCTTATTTCGGCATTCGGCCGGCCGGCCCGCATCAGCGACTGCTGGCGTGCCTTGAGCACCCGCGCGCGTACGGTGGCGGAATCCTCGTCACGCGGACTGCGTGTCGAGCCGAGCTCCGCCAGCGGCACCGGCGGCACCTCCACGCACAGGTCGATGCGATCGAGCAGCGGCCCGGAAATGCGCGAACGGTAGCGCTGGACCTGATCCGGCGTGCACTGGCAGCGCGCGTCGCCGGCATAGCCGCACGGGCACGGGTTCATCGCCGCGACCAGCTGGAACTGCGCGGGAAATGTCGACTGCCGTGCCGCCCGCGAAATCAGGATGTGGCCGGACTCCATCGGTTCGCGCAACACTTCGAGCACGTGCCGGCTGAACTCCGGCAGCTCATCCAGGAACAGCACGCCGTTGTGCGCCAGCGAAATCTCGCCGGGGCGCGGATAGGAACCACCGCCGACCAGCGCCACCGCCGAAGCGGTGTGGTGCGGAGCACGGAACGGGCGCCGCCGCCACTGCGTCAGATCGGCACCCAGCCCAGCCACCGACAGCACCGCGCAGGTCTCCAGCGCCTCCGATTCGGACAGCGGCGGCAGGATGCCGGGCAAGCGTTCGGCCAGCATGGTCTTGCCGGCACCGGGCGGCCCCATCAGCAACAGGTGATGGCCACCGACGGCCGTGATCTCCAGCGCACGCCGCGCCTGCAGCTGACCGCGCACATCCGCCAGATCCGGACCGGCGTCGGCACCTCCGCTGCCGCCGGAAATGCCGACCGGCATGGAAAGCTCCTGCGCGCCGCGCAGCCAGCCACACACCTCGGCCAGCGTGTCGGCCACCCGCACATCCATGTCCGCGACCAGCGCGGCTTCGGCGGCGTTCTCGCGCGGCACCACCACCCGACGGCCGCGCGCACGCGCACGCAACAGCGCCGGCAGCACCCCGGACACGCTGCGCAGCGTGCCGGTCAAGGCCAACTCACCGAGGAATTCGCAATCGTCCAGTTTCTCGCGCGGCACCTGGCCGCTGGCGGCGAGGATGCCCAGCGCGATCGGCAGATCGAAACGGCCTCCGTCCTTGGGCAACTCGGCCGGCGCCAGGTTCACCGTGACCCGGCGGCTGGGGTATTCGAACGCGGTGTTCTGGATCGCCACGCGCACGCGGTCGCGCGCCTCGCGAACCGCCGCCTCGGGCAGGCCCACGATATTCGTGCACGGCAGGCCACCGGACAGGTGCACCTCCACCATTACCTGGGGAGCGGCGATCCCTTCCTGGGCCCGGCTGAGGGTAACGGCAAGACTCATGCGGCCAGCAGCCTGTCGGGCTTTGGTGGGCGAGGCAAGAATTCGGCTGCGCGAGGATGGATTTCTGAGGATGCACCGGCCCATGGTGGTTCCATACGCCAGGAAGCAGCGGGCATCCGGACCGCACAGGCGGATTCGCCGCCCGACCGAGCAACGGTTCGGCAGACTTCCAAAGGTCGCTGACGCAGGGGTCGCTGACGCATGGATGGATCGGTGATATGCACTGACATCACGCGACTCCACCTGCAGTGCTGAATAAACAACCGCCCCCGATCATTCTCGGGGTGAGGATGACAGATCGGGGGCGGCTCCCGGGAGATGGACTTTCGCTAACCCCCGCGAGCGGCGACGGCGGCCTCAAGCTCGGCCACGCGTTGCTCCAATTCGTCGACCTTGGCGCGCGTACGCGCCAGCACCTGCATCTGGACTTCGAATTCTTCGCGGGTGACCAGGTCGAGGCGGCGCAATCCCTGCGCCAACACATCCTGGAAGTTGGCCCGCAAATCCTGTTGCGCCTGTGCCAACCCTGGCGGTACCAACGACACAAGCCGCAGGGCAATCTGATCGATGTCCTGCTTATCCATCATGGACAGCGCCTCGCACTCGTCGAGATGGATATTAGGTGAAGGGAAATCGGGTCTGCCATCGGTGTGCTCCGTCAAAATCTGTAGGGATTGTCCTACACGGACCATTATCAGGCGACAACGCCCGGCCGGGCAGGCAGAATGTGCCTGCATCGAAAGGTCGTGTCGGTGTCTGTCAAACGAGGAACCCCCCATGAAGCTGGTCGTGGCGATCATCAAGCCATTCAAGCTGGACGATGTGCGCGAAGCGCTGGCCGAAGTCGGCGTGCAGGGCGTGACGGTAACCGAGGTCAAGGGCTTCGGTCGCCAGAAAGGCCATACCGAGCTGTACCGCGGTGCCGAGTACGTGATCGACTTCCTGCCCAAGATCAAAGTGGAAGTGGCGGTCGCCGACGACCAGCTGGAGCGCGTGCTGGAAGTGATCCAGAATGCCGCCCGCACCGGCAAGATCGGCGACGGCAAGATCTTCGTCAGTACGCTGGAGCAGGTGATCCGCATTCGCACCGGCGAACTCGACCACGACGCGCTGTAAGCCTGGGCGTACATGCCTGCGGGGTTGCCGCGGCGGCATGACCCGCGAAATTCGCCCGACCTGAACAATCCGCAGGGCGTGCCGGCGCCGGTCGGCCCCCTCGACCGCACGCGTGTCGGCGTGCAGGCCGAGTGGGCATTCGGCACGCCGTCGGGATGCGCGCGGCGGCGCATCCCGACGGCTCAGACCGGGCTCACCGCCACGGCCACGGCTTCAGCGCGTATTCCTTCGGCGGCGTGTCGCCGGCCAGGTAGCGCACGAAGTAGTCCCAGCGGCGGCGGGTGATGTAGGGCGTGGCGGCGGCATAGCCATGATGCACGTTAGGAATCGCGATCATGTCGAAATCGCGGTTGGCCCTGATCAGCGCCTGCACCACCAGCAGGGTGTTTTCCGGCGGCACGTTGTCGTCCAGCGTGCCGTAGGTCAGCATCAGGTGACCTTTCAGATCTGCGGCGAAATCCTGGTTGGCCTGCGCGTCGTAGTTGCTCTTGCCGTCCTTGCCTTTGACCAGCAATCCCTGCCATTTCTCGGCCCAGTCGTCCTCGTAGTCGCGATTGTCGTGGTTGCCGCTTTCGGCCCAGCCGACCTTGAAGAACTCCGGATAGTGGAACATCGCCCCCGCGGTGGCATTGCCGCCGCCGGAATGGCCCCAGATGCCCACGCGATCGAGGTCGATCCACGGATGCTGCGCAGCCAGCTGGCGGATCGCACCGATCTGGTCGGGCAAGGTGTTGTCTTCGATATGCTGGAAATATGCATCGTGAAACGCCTTGGAACGCCACGGCGTGCCCATGCCGTCGACGGCGATCACGATGAAGCCCAGCTCGGCCATTGCCTGGTGATCGCCGCGCGCGGGCAGGAAGCTGCGTCCCAACACCGAGCCGGTCTGCGGGCCCGGATAGATGTAGTCGATGATCGGGTACTTTTTCGACGGATCGAATTGGCTCGGCTTGAACATCATCCCGTACAAGTCGGTCTTGCCGTCGCGTGCCTTCACCGTGAACGGGATCGGCGGCACCCAGCCGGCCGCCTTCAGGCGCGCGATCTCGGCGGTGGCCACGGTGGCCAGGGTGCGTCCGTCATCGGCGTTGCGCAGCACGGTCACCGGCGGCGTGGTCGGCGTGGAATACGCATCGACGAAGTGCCTGCCATCCGGTGACAGGCTGATCGTGTGGTCGGCGTCCTCCGGCGTCAGCAACGTCGGCTGGCCACCGTCCAGGCCGACTTTCCAGAACTGCTGGTAGTACGGGTTCACGCCCGGCGTGCGACCGACGCCGCGGAACCAGACGGTGCGGGTCTTCGGATCGACCTTGAGCACCTCGGTGACGTTGCCGGTGCCGCTGGTGATGGCGTGCTTGAGCTTGCCGGTGCTCAGGTCGTACAGGTACAGGTTGCCCCAGTTGTTGCGCTCGCTGAACCAGATCGCCTCGTGGGTGGCCGGCAGGTAGCGCCAGTTCACCGCGCCGTTGCCGCTCTCGTAATACGTCGGCACGCTCTCCTCGAACACCGTGCGCACCGTACCGGTTCTGGCATCGGCGATGCGGAACCATTCGTGTCTGTGGTCGCGCGACGTGGAAACGAAAGCCAGGGTGTTGCCATCCGGCGCCCACTTCACATCATCCCAGCCACCGTCCGGGCCGCAGCTGACGTCGTCGCACAGGCTGGAGCGATGCTGATCCGGCGGCATCTTCAGGCGCACCACCTGGTGCGTCGGCACGTCGATGATCACCCGCTCGATCATCGTCACGTTCTTGTCGCCGACCAGAGGATATTTCCACTTGAGCAGTTCGGGGTGACCGACCCGTGAGCGGATCAGGTACATCTCGCCGGTCTTGCGCTGATCCTGCTGGAAGGTGGCGATCCGCCGCGAATCCGGCGACCATTCGAGTATCGCGTGATCGGTATGCTTCCAGCCGGCGTTGTCGGTGGCGTAGCCGAAGTTCTCCACACCGTCGGTGGTGAGCCGGGTTTCCTTGCCGGTCGCCATGTCGCGCAGCCACAGGTTCCAGTCGCGGATGAACGCCTCGGACTTCCGATCCGGCGACAATACGCCAGGCTCGTCGCCGGTGGTCACCTTGCCGGTCTTGTCGTGTGCCAGCACGCCCTTGTCCAGCGCGCACACGGGCGCATCTCGCAGGTCGCACAGATAGTGCTTCCGCCGGATGGCAATTTCCAGGCGGCCATCCGGCCGCTTGCGGTAACCGGTGACGGGCAGCTTCTGCGCATCCAGCGGATTCGCGATGACCATGTTGAGTGCCGCCGCGAGCTTGCGCTGGTCGAACAGCGGCGTGACCTTGCCGCTGGCCACATCCCGCTGCAGGAAATGGTCGCCATGAATGTCGTGGTCGCGATACCAGAAGTGACCGTCGTCCAGCCAATGCACCTTCTGCACGTCATGATCGACCAGCGGCGCGGTGGCGTAGGCCATGAAGCGCTCGGCCCGCGCATAGTCGTCCGCGCTCAGGGTCCGTCCCTGCGCGGCGACGGCGCCCGACAGCAACCCCATCACCAACACGCCGAACAGGCGCGACTTGCCGATCATCGAATACATGCCTTGCTCCACGGGATCCGGCGACGCGGGACAGCCCCTGCGCCGGTGTCCGAACCGCCCGATGCTAGCGCGCCACACCCCGGACCGCCACGCGCGTCGCAGGAATTCCCACCCGGACCGCCATGCGGAGCGCACCCTGTGCGCGAATGCTCTTCCGTCACGTGACGGAAGAGCATTCGCGCACAGGGTGCGCTCC
>SCRF01000006.1 GCA_004322005.1 Rhodanobacter sp.
GCGATGCTCTTGCAGCAGAGTGAAGAGCATCGCGCGCAAGCGCGCTCCTACAGTCGCTCCCAGCAAAAGCTTTTCGCGCACAGGGTGCGCTCCTACGGTCTCGGGGTTTCCAGGCGGCGCAGGAACACGGTCATTTCCTTTTCGGCCTGCTTGTCGCCACGCCGAGCGGCAGCGGCGATGCCATCGCGCCAGGCTTCGGCGGCTGCCTGTGGGTGTCCCGCGTCGATGCAGGCCTTGCCGAGCAGCTTCCATGCCGCCGAATAGGTCGGGTCGAACGCCAGTGCACGCCGCAGTTCGTCGATCGCCGCCTCGGCATCGCCCGCACCGAGCAAGGCATTGCCCAGCGAAAAGCGCAGCAGTGCGCCATCGCGTGGGCCACCGCACTGGCTGCGCAGGTTGGCGATCAGTCGCGCGTTCATGGCTGCATACGATGACGCCAGTCGTCTGACGGATAGACCTGGGTCGGCTGCGCCGGTTCCGGTGGGGTATGCCCAGCGCGCAGGTCGGCCAGTGCGGTGGCCGGCCAGATCACTACCCAGGTCGAGCGAAACGGCTGCACCAGCAGCGCGTAGCGCAGATCCTCGGCATCGAGCCGGTCCGGGTGCGCCACGATCAGTCCGTTCGGATGGGCCTGCGCGAAATCCTGCAGGTTTTTTCCTTCGGTCAGCGAGATGATCGGATGCCGCAGCCGGCCGGCAAAATGGAACTGCCCGGCATAATCGCCGAGGTAGCCGATCGACTGGTTCCGGCGGTCCGCGTCATGCAGCAACTGCGCGGAAGGCCGCAGGTCGTAGCGGGGCCACAAGGTCACGGTGAACAGGGTATTGAGGGTCAGTGCGCCGATCAGTCCGGCCACCGCCAGCCGCCGCAGCTCGCCGCGGCCGCGCAGCAGCAGCAAACCGCCGAGCAGGAGGAATACCACGCTGAAATAGCGGCTTGAGGGCGCGGCCGCTTCCGGCCAATAGCCGTGCAGGCGGTGGCTGGCCACCAGCATCGGCAGCAGGAACAGGAACAGCGCAAAGCCGATGCCGGCCACTGCCAGCGGCCAGGTGCCGAGCCAGCCGTTGTCGGCCAGCGCCGGGCGGCGCTCGCGCAGCAACGCGATGGCGGCGGCCATCAGCAAGGCGGCGCCACCGAATTCCGGCAGCGGGTAATACAGCTGCTTGCCGCCGATCAGCGAAAACGTCACGAAGACCGGCAGCAGCCAGCTCAGCGCAAAACGCAGGCCCGGTTCCAGCGGTCGGCGCAAGGTGGCCAGGGCGACCCACATGCGCGGCCAGCCGCTGAACGGGAACAGCAGCAGCGGCAGCGCCGGCAGGTACCACCAGAACGGTTGCGCATGGTTTTGCAGGTCGGCGGCCTGCGCCACCTTGTCGACCACGCGACCGGCCGTCTGGGTGAAGAACAGCGCCTGCCGGTACGCCGCGCCGCCGGCGAAACCGGCCGGTAATGCCCATGCCAGCAGCAACGCGGCACCGAGCAGAACGGCCAGTGCGCCGCGACCATACCAGCGGGCGCGGTGCTGTCCGGCCCA
>SCRF01000055.1 GCA_004322005.1 Rhodanobacter sp.
CCGGCAGGGCGCACCTAAAAAAAACCTCCCCGCCGACGCGGGGAGGTTTCAAGATGTTCCGGCGTGGCGCCATGTCGCCGCCACGCACTGCGGTCAGGGATCAGAACTTGTATTGGGCCGACACGCTCAGCAGATTGCCGTAATCATTGAAAGAACCGGTCAACACGTCGGCTGTTGCGCTCTGCACACCGTTGATCTGCGCCTTGCTGACGAAAATATGCGCGTAGGACGCGTTGATCTCGAGATGCTCGCTGGCCTTGTAGCCGATGCCCACTGTCGTCATCGTGCGGGACTCGTCCGGCACGCGCGGATCCCGGTACGTCGAGCTGGTGGGGGTCGTGTCGACCGCCACGCCCGCCCGCAGGGTGACTTTATCATTCAGGTAATAGTCGCCGCCGACCGAGGCATACCAGGTGTTCTTCCAGTTGAACACCTGCTCGCTGGTGGGCTGCGCCGGATTGGCGTAAGTCACCTGCAGCTTCTTGAACACGTCCCACTTGGTCCATGCCACGTCCGCGCCGATACCGAATTTTTCGGCTTGGTGCCAGTAGCTGAGGCTGGCCACGGCCGGCGTGGTGAATCCGGCTGTGCCGTCCGTGTGTGTGAATGGCATACCGCCGCCAAGCAGCGGCGCCACCGCCGGATTCGACAACAGCGCGGCCACGTTGTCCGGAACGGTGAAGTTGGCCGTACCGTGCAGCGTATGCGAGATCTTGGCGCGGTAGTTGAATGCCAGCTTGTCTTGCTGGGTCAGCTTCCAATAGGCACCAAGCTGCCAGCCATAGGCCCAGCTGTCACCGTAGATGCGGGCGTAGCCGTCCGAACCCGGTGGGACCACCGCACCGACCTGCGCGGACAGCGCCTGCGCCATGGGCAGGCTGATCTGACCAGCCGCTGCCGCCTGCTGGATCAGGCCCAGACCAACCATGTTGTAGTTGATCGCGTTGGTCAGCTCCGCGGTGGTCTTCTGCGCGATGATGCTGGCGCCCAAACTGAACGTATCGGTGACGTCGAACGACCCCGATATGGTCGCGTCAAGCGACTGGAATTTTGACTTGATGGAGTTGTAGCGACCCACCCAGTTCTTGTCGTATTCGGTCTGGAAACCGAACGGTACGGAGAAACCCGCACCCAGATGCACCCGGTCGCTGACCTGGGTGGCGAAGAACAGCGCCGGCACCGGCAGCGTGGTGCCGCCATCGCCGCCATTGCCACCGCTGATCGGGCGCCCCAGCGCATCGTGCGCGGTTCCGGTGAACTTCGTGCTGAAGTTGATGGCCGTCATGTCGGCCTGGAAGTAGGTGCCCTTCAGGTCGGTCATCGCCGCCGGGTTGTTCACCACAACCGACACGTCGCCACCCGCGGTGGCGGAGCCTGCATAGGCACGCCCGAGGCCCTTGGCGCTGTTTTCCTTGAGCTGGAATGCGCTGGCACTGGCGGTGCCTGGCGCCAGCAGGGCGCCGGCGATGGCTACACTCAACGCGGCGAGCGCCAACGGTCGGATCGTACCCTTGAAAGTATGGAAAGACGTGTGCATCGCTTGCTCCTGCATGTTCGTGGACCGGCTCGGGTGGATCGCTGGGGGAAGCAAATGTTAATTTTTAAACGTGCGTTTGAAGCCCCTGCGCGACACTGTGCCCACTCGACCATGGCGTTGCAAGTGCTGGCGCAGCAAATTGACGCAGCCCACCGGTCGCGCCGGGCCGATCCCGTCCGGACAACCCGCCGCGTCGATCCACGGATGCCTGTCGGCACACCACGGCGGACCGCACCCCCGAACCCCGGGCACCGCCATCGCTGCCACGCCACGAGGCAGGCAATGGGCCGGCGACACTGTTACCCTCACGGCCACGCTGGGTACCTGATCCACTCGCACCTCCTCACCGGGTATTGCCATGCAATGTTTTGTCTACGCCAGCCTGCGCAAAACCGGCAGTTATCTGTGGCTGGCCCGGCGCGATGCATTCGATGTGTTGCCCGAGTCGCTGCAGTTGCTGCTGGGCGAGCTGCGTTTCGTGCTGGAGGTATCCCTGGACCCACGGCGCACGCTGCCCAATGAGGATCCCGTCCAGGTACTCGACCATCTGCGCGCGCAAGGCTGGCACCTGCAGGTGCCGCCACCGGAAAACCTGGCCACCGCCAATCACCTCGCCTACGGAACGACCACGCGCGACGACCAGAGCGACTGATCGACGCATCATGACGGTGGCATTAACACTTGGTTACCGTCTGCCGGCTCAACGATTTCTATACTGCGCCCATGACCCTACCCAAATCGCATCGCCGCCCACCTCTCCTGCAAGCGCTCACCTGGTTCATTCCGGGGTTGCTCGCCGTCGCCGCCGCCGGGTTGGCCACCCATCCGCTCACCCTGATCCCGCTGCTGCTGGCCAATGCGCTGACCATGGCGGCGGTCTGCCATGCCATCGGTTTCGATCCCGAACCGCGCTTCGCCCGCACCGTGTTGCGCCGCGGCGCCGCACACCTGGTGATGTTCACCGGCTACTGTGTGCTGGTATTCGTGCTGGTCGCCTGGCCGATGCTGCAACTGTGCAACACGCCCAGCCTCGGCGCCGCACTGGCGCTGGTTGTGGCACTGACCCTCGCCATGGCGGCGTTGTGGCGGCTGTGGCCCGCATTCGGACTGGTGTTCGTGTGGGATGACGCCTACCCGTCACAGCGGGATGGCTCATGGATCTTCACTGCCACCCTTCGCAGCATCGCCTTCGGGCGTCACCTGTCGCGCGAGGAACGTTTCTTCAGCCACTTCCTGCCGGCGGCGTTTGCGCTGCTGGTACTGGCGTTCGGTGCGATCGCGCTGACCGGCCTGTACGGTCTGTTGTCCTTCGAGCCGCGCATCGCCGCACTGGTGCTGTACGGGGTCGTGCTGCTGCCGCTGGGCTGCCTGGTCATCGCCAATCGCACGCTGCATGCCTTGCTGTGCGGGCGGCGCGGCGCGGCATGCAAACCCGCCGGCGCGCTCGCCGCGGAGAAAACGACTGCCGCCGCGACACTCGCCGCGTCGCCCCTGAGCGATCGGGAGCGCATCGCCGGCACGCCCGAGCAGGCCCGGGCGCTGCTTGCCGCCACCCGCGATGGCGATATCGAGCGCGCGCTGGCGCTGGTTGAAGCCGGGGCCGATCCGGAGACGGCGCCATCTGCCGCCGATCGCGATCAGCGCCCGGTACTGATGCTCGCCGCACTGCTGCCCGATACCCACCTGCTGCGTGCGCTGATTGCCAAGGGTGCGGACGTGAACCGCAGCAGCGGCGGGTTGACCCCGCTGCTGGCGGCCACGCGCGACAGCTGGCACGGCCGCGCCGAGGCGGTACTGACCCTGCTCGCCAACGGTGCCAGCCCGCTGGCCACCGACATCGAGGGCAACACGCCGCTGCATGGCGCGGTGCTGAGCGCCGAGCCCGGCGTGGCAGCGATGCTGCTGGATGCCGCCGCACCGATCAACGCGCTGAACAAGGCCGGCATCAGTCCGCTGGCGGTCGCCTGCCGCGCGGCGAACTGGCCGCTGGCGAAATTCCTGCTGGAGCACGGTGCCAAGCCGGCGCCCACCGACGGCGAACCCGCGCTGGTCGCCGCTGCCGGGATTGCCGATGACGACGCCACCGGCGTCAAGCTGCTGCTCAAGCATCGCGCTGCCGTCAATGCCGTCGATGCGCGCCATCGCAGCGCCCTGATGGCCGCCGCCGCCGAAGGCCACCTGCAGATTTCCCGCGCACTGCGCGCCGCCGGCGCCGATGCCGCGCTGGCCGATCAGCACGGCACCACGGCACTGATGGAAGCGGCGCGTGCCGGCGCCAGCGAGATCGTGCAGCTGCTGGCCGAGGCGCAACCCGATGTGCGCGTGCGCGATGAACACGGCCGCGACGCACTGACCCTTGCCTGCCAATCGCCCCATGCACGCGGCGAGACGATCGGCGCACTGCTCGCCCTCGGTGCCGAACCGAAAACCCCCGGCAGCGATGGCCGCAGCGCTCTCGACCACGCCGCCGCCGCCGGCCGCTGGGATCTGGTCGCGCTGCTCGACCCGGACACCCCGCTGCCGGCCACCCACAGCCGCGATCTGCTGGCCGACGGCGCCGACACGCCGGCGCACCTGCTCGATGCGCTGCGCTTCGGGCACTGGGCGATCGTTTCCGGCTTTTCCGCGATCGCGCGCCGCTGGCCGCAGGCGCAACTCGCCCGGATGTATCTGGACCTGGCCACCCCTGGCCTGGGCGCCGCGCGCCGCTGGCTGCTCGAAAACGGCCTGGAGGCCGAAGCACGCCTGCCGCCGCAGTTGCCCGACCCGGTCGAATCTCCGCAGGCGGCAGCGGCGGCCTTGCCGCCACTGGGCCGGCGCCTGTTCGACGCCTTGCTGCAGCAGCTGCCGACGTCGACCGAGGCACTGGACGATTTGCTGCAGGCCGGCACCAGCCCCGCCGGCGCCGGCCTGCTGGCGCAGGCGCTGGTGCACCTGGGCGGCTCGGTGCAAGCCGCCGCCTTGCCGCTGAATCTGCTCGAACGCGGCGCCGATCCCTTCGGTCCGGACGCGCGCGAGCGTTCCCCGCTGCAGCTGGCCGCCGCCAATGCGCAACTGGAACTGCTGCAGGCCCTGCTGGCGCGTGGCTGCGATCCGAACAGCCGCGATCGCGACGGCCGCACCCCCTTGTTCGCCGCACTGGAACATGGCGCCCAGGCGCTGCCGCTGGTGCGGGCGTTGATCGCCCATGGCGCCGACCCGGAAGCCGCCGATGCGAATGGCGAGACGCCGCTGGGACTCGCGCTCGAACACCCCGCCGTGGAGCGCTGGCTGGACTGGCGCGACTGGCCGCGGCCCCATCGCCCGCTGCGCGCCGACGACCTGCCCGCCGCCGCTGCCGCCGGTGCCCTCGCCACGGTACAGCGCCTGCTGGAATTGGGCTTCGCCGTCGATACCCGCGACGACCAGGGCGCCTCGGCGCTGTTGCGCGCCTGCGGTGCCGGGCATCGTGACATTGCCGCGTGCCTGCTCGATGCCGGCGCCGATCCGACCCTGGCCTCGCACAGCGGCGTCACGCCCTTGTCCGCCGCCGTCGCCGCGCGCCGCGAGGCACTGGCGGCGCTACTGCTGCAACACGACGTCGCCGCCGATCAACGCCTGCCGAACGATGCCACGGCGCTGATGGTGGCCGCCGCGATGGGCTTCCCGGAGATCGTCGAGCTGCTGCTGCGCGCCGGGGCCGCGGTCAACGCGGTCGACGCGCGCGGCCGCAGCGCGCTGCATGCCGCGACGCAGTTCGGTTTCGAGCACAACGACAGCCTGCGCGCGCGGCGCTTGTTCGACGGCCTGCTCAGGCACGGCGCCGACATCAATCAAGCCGACAGCGAGGGCAAGACGGCGCTGCTGCTCCTGCTGGGCGCGCAGCTGCCTCCGGGCAGCAATTGCGACGCCACCCATATCGGTGCGCTGGTGCCCGTGCTGCTGGATGCCGGCGCCAGGGTCGAACACGCCGACCAGCGCGGCGTGACCGCACTGCATGCCTGCGCCATGCATGCGCTGCTGCCGCCGGCGCGCGTGCTGTTGTCGCGCGGTGCGGACCGCCTGGCCGTCGACGCGTTCGGGCGTACCGCCGCCGAGGTCGCCCGGCAACTGGGCTATGTCGACATCGCGCATGAACTCACTGCCCGTGCCGGGGCGATTCCCAGCGTGCGGCAAACCCTGCGCCAGCCGGCGCAACCGGCCGACTGATCGGCAGCATGCCGATGCCGGCTCAGTCCTGAATGGCACTTGCCTTGAGCGCGAAATCATGTTTTTCGTCATTCCCGCGGCTCTCAACAGCCGAAGGGCTGTTGAGAGCCGCGGGAATGACGGCGCTTCAGGCAAGTACCATTCGGCTCAGTCTTCGCGGTCCAGCGCAGTACCGGCGTCGCGCCGGCGTTCGCGCCCGGCGCCGGGCTCGGCATCCGCCTCGAACAACCGCTGCAGATCGGTCAACGCGTCGCGCGTGCTCTGCAGCAGCTTGGCCTCGTCGTCGTAGACCAGCGACTGCTGCTTCAGCAGTTCCTCGTCATGACGGCGGAAACGCTCGACCCGGTCGGCGGCCAGCGCCGGAGACAACCCCAGCGCCTGCAGCGTCATGCGGGTCATCTTGAGGCTGGAGTGGAACGTCTCGCGCACCGGTTCGTCCACGCCCATGTCCATCAGGCGGAACACATGCTGGCGGTTGCGCGCACGCGCGACGATCTTCAGGTGCGGATATTGCCGCTTCACCAGCCGTGCCGTGCGCAGGTTCGCTTCCGGATCGTCGGTGGCCAGCACGAACACCTCGGCCTTGTCGGCCTGCGCGGCGCGCAGCAATTCCGGTCGGGCCGGATCGCCGAAGAACAGGTTGACGTTGCCGAAACGGCGCGAGAAATCCACCTGCTCCACCGAGTGCTCCAATGCCACGAACGCGATGCCCTGCGCACGCAGCACGCGGGCGATGATCTGCCCGACCCGTCCGAAGCCGGCGATGATCACCCGCGGCGTGTCGGCATCGATCGCATCGAACTCGCGCGTCGGCTTGTCCGGCTTCCGATCCAGCAGCTTCGCCGTCAGCACCACCAGCAGCGGCGTCAGCGCCATCGACAGGCTGATCGCCAGCACCAGGGCGTCGCGCTGGCCGAAGTCGATCAACTGCCGGCCCGCCGCCAGGCGCAGCAGCACGAACGCGAACTCGCCGCCGCAGGCCAGCAGCGCCACCAGGCGCAGGGTGTCGGAGCGGTTGAGACCGCCGAGCAGCCGCGCCAGCGGCCACAGCAAAATCCCTTTCAGCAGCAGCAAGCCCAGCACCAGGCCGAGCACCAGCGATGGCCGATGCAGCAGCATGGACAGATCCATCGACATGCCGACGCTGATGAAGAACAGCCCCAGCAGCAGGCCCTTGAACGGCTCGATATGCGATTCCATTTCGTGCCGGTATTCCGAATCGGCCAGCAGCACGCCCGCCAGAAACGCGCCCAGCGTGGCCGAGACCCCGGCCCGTTCCATCACCCACGCGGTGCCCATCACCACCAGCAGCGCGGTCGCCGTGGACACCTCCACCGCATCGGCGCGCGCCACGAAACGGAACACCGGCCGCAACAGATAGCGGCCGCCCACCACCACCGCAACGATCACCCCGATCGTGCGCAGCACGCCGATCAGGTCGAACCCGCGCGCGGTCGACGACGCGGCCAGCAACGGCACCGCCGCAATCAGCGGGATCGCCGCCAGATCCTGAAACAGCAGGATCGAAAACACCTGCCGGCCATACGCCGAGCCGACCTCCTTGCGCTCGGCGAGAATCTGCAGGCCGAACGCAGTCGACGACAATGCCAGGCTGCCGCCGACGATCGCGGCCGCCCGGCCGTTCAGTCCAAACAGGAAATACGCTGCCGCGCCGATCGCCAACGCGGCACTGAACACCTGCAGCAGCCCGGTGCCGAACACCGAATGCCGCATCACCCACAGGCGTTGCGGCGACAGCTCCAGGCCGATCACGAACAGCATCAGCACCACGCCGAACTGCGAGATCGTGCTCACGCCCGCGGTGTCGTCGACCAACCCCAGCAACTGCGGCCCGATCACCACGCCGGCCAGCAGATAGCCCAGCACCGAACCCAGCCGGAAGCGCTTGGTCAACGGCACCGCGATCACCGTCGCCAGCAAAAACACCAGTGCGGTCTGCAGGTAGTGGTGGCTGTCCACGCGGGGCGACTCCAGTCGGGAGCCTGCGATTATTCCACGCTCCCCGGACCTGAGTGTGCCACGCCCGTCGCGCCGGATCTGTGGCCGTGCGCAGGGGGGAGGCGCCGGCAGGACGAGCAAGCCGAAACGCCGGCGCACCGATGGCAGCCGGGCCGGCGAATCGCCGAATGCCTCTGGCACCGGAAATTCAACCTGGGCGGATATCCGTCTACCTCAGCGCCCCATGTCACGCGGATGCCGCCTGTCGTTCCCCGGAATGAACCGGCGAATCATGCCGACCGAGACCTCCTCGTTGCGCTCGACCATACCAAGCCGGCGCTCGCGCACCTGATCCAGCAACTCCGGCGGGCCACCCTTGCCGCTTGCCTCCTGCCCTGCTCCGTGAAAGGATGACATCGACACTGCCAGCTCAATCTTCGACATGGCGAAATTAGGCTGCAGGATTAGGGGCTGCACCAAGGGGATCAAGTCGTTGGTTTTTGTAGGCCAAGGGCTCGGCTAAGGCATCGATCACACGGGATAGGCTGCAGGATTACACTGCACTTTGAAATCTACTTTGAGCAGTTCCATATATCAAGGAGAAAGTCGATGAAGTTCATTGCATGTCTTATTTTTTTCATCCTTCTCACGGGTTGCGCCTGGCAGTCAGAAGCATTGAAATTCGGCCCCGATACATATCAAACATCTGCCAACGCATCACCTGTCCGCGGCGGTCCAACCGGCGCGCGTGAAATGGCTCTGTCAAACGCCAACAAAAAATGCGCTGAGATGGGCAAGCAAATCGAAGTCATCAATGTTCAGTCCCAGTATGCTTTCCCCGCCAATGGTGTTGCCACCGTCACCTTTAAGTGCAAGTAATTGGCATCACGCTGCTAACTCGTTCAAGCGGACCGCGGAGTGAAGTTTTCGTGTTTCCTGATAGTTGGTCGTACCGCGGCAGCTTAATGCGTCGTTGGGTGTGACGGAGAATCCGATGCGATCTACGAAAGAGTTCATCTACGCGCTTTACTACGATGATTTTGCGACTCCACAGCACTTGGAAGAAGGCCCCGATGAGGTGGTGTTTTATATCGGGAGGACAACGAACCCCGATCGACGGCTGAAGCAGCATCGATATGAAGCAAAGACTGGCACGGAAGACAAGTATGTTTTCATTCGCAAGCTGGGCCAGAAGAACGTAGAATGGGGCATCAAGGTTCTTGGTGAGGTCGAAAAGTCTGATGACAGACCTTGGGAGTTCTGGTATGTCATCGATTTCATACGCAGAGGCATCTCGCTAAAGAACATGCGGTATGGCGACTTCAAACGGGTGCCAACAAACCGCCTCAAGAAGTTCGCATCGAATACATCCATTAGAAACGTGGACGACCTGAAGAAGACAATCGGGCGCAATGAGCACGAAGAACAACCCAAATACAAATCTAGTGGCTCCGTGCAACTACGCGCTATCCTGCGAAGCCTTCGATGGCTACGCGCGGAGAGCGAAATGCACGACTGTGAAATCCGGAAATGGAATATTTATGACTTGGGAGAGGGAACTCAAGAGATTAAGGCGGAATACAGCATGAAGAAAAGGGAAGTCGCGGCCTGTCTTACGCCTGACTTCAAGGAGGCAATTCGGCAGGTTGAATGCAAGGCCGGGATGCTATGAACGCCATGCTCGACCCAGCGCGCCAGCGGGCGCGCCGTAAGCGGCGCGCCTCTGAGCTTGGGCGTTGGGCGTCACAGGCGCCCGGCGTCACCGGGCAGGCTCACCAGTAGCAATCCGGATCTGCCTTGTGTAGAACCTTGTGCAAGGAGTCACACATGGCCACCAATCTCGCTATCGATCCCGCGCTTCTTGAACGCGCCGTTGAGGTCAGCGGTGAGCGAACGAAGAAGGCTGTCGTCACAAAGGCACTGCAGGAATTCATTGCCCGCCGCGAGTAGAAGCGGATAGTCGAACTTATGGGCAAGCTCGACTGGAATGACTCGTTTAGCTACAAGGCTGAGCGCTCCCGGTCGTGACTCTACACTGCGCCCTGCGTGTGTGGGCCCAAAACTCGGTACACGCCGAAAGTGACGCCCAGCCCCTCATGCATTGAAGCACAAACAGGCCCGCACATGGCGGGCCTGTTTTTTTTTGCAGCAGGGCAATTATTCGGCCCCGCTTGGCGGAGTTCCCGCCTACTTCTTCGGGCCTTCCTGCAGGCCGCGGTCCTTCAGCATCGGCCTGATGTTCGGCGCATGACCGCGCCAATCCTTGTACATCTTGGCCAAGTCTTCGGAATTGCCGCGCGAGAGCACCATCGCGCGGAAGCGGTCGCCATTGGCTCGAGTCAGGCCACCGTGTTCCTTGAACCATTCGAAACCATCGTCGGCCAGCATCTCGGTCCACAGGTAGGCGTAGTAGCCGGCCGCATAACCGTTGCCCCAGATGTGCTGGAAATAGCTGGAGCGATAGCGCGGCGGTACGTAGCGGAGGTCGATCTTGTCTTTCTTCAGCGCGGCGGTCTCGAACCGGTCGGCATCCTGCAGCGGCGCATCCGCACCGAGCGTGTGCCAGTCCATGTCGAGCAGGGCGGCAGCAGTCAGCTCGGTCATGTCGTAGCCCTTGTTGAAGTTGCGGGCCTTTTTGATCTTGTCGACCAGCGCCTTCGGCATCGGCTGCCCGGTCTTGTAGTTCTTCGCGTAATGCGCAAAGACCTTCGGGTCGCTTGCCCAGTGCTCGTTGAACTGGGACGGGAACTCGACGAAGTCGCGCGCCGTGTTGGTGCCGGACAGGGTCGGGTATTGCTCGTCGGACAGCATGCCGTGCAGCGCATGGCCGAACTCGTGGAACATGGTGACCACGTCGTCGAACGACAGCAGCGCCGGCTGGCCGGCCACCGGCTTGGTGAAGTTGGCGACGTTGTAGATCACCGGCTTGGTGCCGAGCAGCCGGGACTGGCCGACCAGGTTGTCCATCCATGCGCCGCCACCCTTGTTGTCACGCTTGAAGTAGTCGGCATAGAACAGCGCCAGCGACTTGCCGTCCTTGTCGAACACCTCGAACACGCGCACATCCGGCTGGTACACCGGGATGTCCTTGCGCTCCTTGAAGGTCAGCCCGTACAGCTGGTTGGCTGCGTAGAACACGCCGTTCTCGAGCACGTTGTCGAGCTCGAAGTACGGCTTGATCTGATTTTCGTCGAGATCGTAGCGGGCCTTGCGCACCTGCTCGGCGTAGTAGTCCCAATCCCACGGCTGCAGCTTGAACGTGGGCTGTTTCAGCGCCTTCTGGTCCTTGTCGATCTGCGCCTGGATGTCCTTCGCCTCATGCTCCGCACGGGCAGTGGCGGCCGGCACCAGCTGCTGCATGAACTTGATGGCCGTGGCCGGCGTCTTGGCCATCTGGTCGCCCAGCTTCCAGGCCGCGTAGTTCGGGAACCCGAGCAACCTGGCCTGCTCGGCGCGAATCTGCGCCAGCCGCTCGATGATCTTGCGGGTGTCGTTGGCGTCGCCCTTCTCGGCACGATTCCATGATGCCTCGAACAGTGCCTTGCGGGTGGCACGGTCCTTCAGATCCTGCAATTCGGGCTGCTGGGTGGTGTTCTGCAGCACCAGCACGTACTTGCCGGCCAGCCCGCGATCCTTGGCGGACCGGGCGGCAGCGTCGATCTGGGCATCGGACAGGCCGGCCAGCTTGGCCTTGTCGTCCACCACCAGCGCGGCGTCCTTGGTCGCGGCCAGCAGCCGATTGGTGAACCGCGTGCTGAGCGTGGACTCCTCCTCGTTCAATGCCTTCAGCCTGGTCTTGTCGGCGGCGGAGAGTTTCGCGCCCGCATGCACGAAGTTCCTGTAGACCACCTCGACAAGGCGCTGCGACTCGGGATCGAGCTTGAGCGTGTCGCGCTGGTTGTAGACCGCCTCGATCCGCTGGAACAGCTTGTCGTTGAGATAGATTGCGTCGCGATGCGCGGCCAGCCGGGGGGCTTCCTCCTGCTGCACCTTCTGCAGCGCGGGGTCGGTGTTGGCGCTGGTGACCGCGCCAAATACCATCAGCACACGGTTCAGCATGACGCCGGATTTCTCCATTGCCACATAGGTGTTCTCGAAAGTCGGCGCGGCCGGGTTGTCGGCGATCTTCTGGATCTGGGCCAGCTGCCGTTTCATGCCCTCATCGATCGCAGGCTGGTAATCGGCGTCGGTGATCTTGTCGAACGGCGGCGCCTGGAACGGCAGTGTGCTGGTGCTGAAGAACGGGTTGCTGGTCATGGCATTGGCGGCCGGTGCGGCACTGCTGGCGGCGGCCACCGTGGCGGCCTTTGCCGGTGCTGGAGTGGTGGTGCCACCTGGCTGCTGCGAACAGGCAGCCAGGGCGATCGTGGTGGCGATGACAATCATGCGCAGACGAAGCATCTGGTTTCCCCCGTGTGGTGCGTCCGTTGCCGGACATGGCGAGTCTGAGCGGCCGACTGTACTCACACCTTGGCGGTTTTTCCAAGTGCGTAAAGACACCATGCCGCCTCCGGTGATCGTGTCAGTACAGGGCCGCCACGGCGCCATCCAGCTGCCGTGCCGACTGCGCCGGTGCCGGTCCATGCGGCAGCACACCCAGGCATGCTGCCGGCATCAGGTCGCGCAAGGTCGCCAGATTTTCTTCCAGCGCCAGCATGGCCGGATCGATGCCATTGCCGATCCAGCCCAGCAGTCGACAGCCATCGGCCTCGATCGCGCGCGCGCTGAGCAGGGCATGGTTGAGACAACCCAGCCGCAAGCCGACCACCAGGATCACCGGCAGTTGCCATTGCCGGGCGATATCCGCCGCGAACAGCCCCGGCGCCAGCGGCGCCAGCCAGCCGCCCACGCCTTCGACCACCACTGGTGAATGCATTTGCGACAATCGGTCGAACGCCGCGCGCATCGGCGCCAGCGAGATCTCCACCCGGTCATGCGCCGCCGCCAGGTGCGGCGACAGCGGCTCGCGCAAGGCCACCGGATTGATCCACGCATACGGCAGCCGGCTGCTGCTGGCCGCCTGCAGCGCCAGCGCATCGTCATTGCACAGACCCTGATCCGTCTGCACGCAACCGCTGGCCACCGGCTTCATGCCGCATGCCGCATGCCCGGCGGCGCGCAGCGCATGCAGCAGCGCGCAAGCGACATGCGTCTTGCCGATGCCGGTATCGGTGCCGGCGATGAACACTGCGCGGCTCATGCCGGGCCACCGCGCAGGTCAATGGAAAGGTCGCGCTGCAATGGCATCTCCACGCTTGTCCGGATTGATGATCGCATCCGAATCACCCGGCGCATAATAGGGGTTTTCAGCGGGGCCATTGCATGTTCGAACTGAAGCCACTCGTTCACGCCAGCAAACGCGAACATTACGACGAGCTGGTGAGACAAGCCCGCGGCCTGCTCGCCGGCGAGCGCAACCTGATCGCGAACGCGGCGAATTTCGCCGCGGTGGTCTTTCACAGCCTGCCCGAACTGAACTGGGCCGGCTTCTATCTTTTCGACGGCAACGAACTGGTGGTCGGTCCGTTCCAGGGCAAACCGGCATGCATCCGCATCGCGCTGGGCCGAGGTGTCTGCGGTACCGCCGCGCAAACGCGGGAAACCCAGCTGGTGCGCAACGTCAATGCCTTCGACGGGCACATCGCCTGCGACGCCGCGTCGCAGGCGGAAATCGTGGTACCGCTGATCCTGCCCGACGGCCGCCTGCTCGGCGTGTGGGACGTGGACAGCCCGGTCATCGACCGCTTCGACGAAGACGACCGTGCCGGCATGCAGGCGCTGTGCGCGGTGTTCATGGAAGCGCTGCGCGGCTGATCGGTTTTGGTTTTGGCTTTTGGTAGGAGCCCACCCTGTGGGCGAAAGCTCTCGCCGCCGCTCAGGCAAAGGCATCGCGCACAGGGTGCGCTCCTACGTCTGGTGCGCGCCTTCGCGCGGCTGGCCGAGCAACCTCATCACCGCCGCGCGTGCCTCCTCCACCCCGGTACCGGCGGATGAGGAAAAGATCTGCACGGTGGCGTGCAGCCCCTCGGCGGCGAACTGCCTGCGCAACGCCGCCAAGGCCTGCGTGGCCTGGCCACGCGAAAGCTTGTCGGCCTTGGTCAGCAGCAAATGACAGGGGAGCTGGGTGGCGAAGCAGAACTGAAGCATCATCCGGTCGAATTCCTTCAGCGGATGCCGGATGTCGACGATCAGGACCAGCCCGCGCAGGCTGCGGCGCTGATGCAGATAGGCGTCGATCTCCAGCTTCCAGTGCTCGCGCATCTCCAGCGGCACCTTGGCGTAGCCATAGCCGGGCAGATCGATCAGACGCAGATCCGGCACTGGCTGTTCGCCGAGCTGCGTGGACGGCGGCAGGCTGAAGGCGACCATCTGCTGGGTGCGGCCGGGCGTCTTGGACGTGCGTGCCAGACCCTTGTGGCCGGTCAGCGCATTCAACGCGCTGGACTTGCCGGCATTGGAGCGCCCGGCAAACGCCACCTCGGCGCCGTGATCGGCGGGAAGCTGGCTGATGCGGTGGGCGGCGAGCACGAATTGCGCGCCTTGCAGCGGATTGGGCATGGACATGGTTTGACCAAGGTACGGTGGCACAGGGATAATCGTGCGGTTTCTGCCCGCTGCAGGCCTGATGGCTGCAATCCACGGCAGTGTCGGCAAGTCTTTCAGGAGTCAAGTGTATGAGTTTTCGGCCCGCTGGTTTTCGGCCCGCTGTTGTAATGTTCGCCCAGGCCCTTGTGTTTGCACTCTCCGCCACGACAGCAATGGCGCAAGACACCCAGCAGAAGCCGGCCACGCCGGTCGCCGCCACCTCGACGGCACCGCCGGCGGTGGCCGCCAGCACGGCGCCAAAGCCTGTCGCGCCGGTCGCCGAGGCCGCGGTCAAGCCGGGCAATGCCGCGGCCGGCCAGGCCAAGGCGGTGGTCTGCGGCGCCTGCCACGGCGTCGACGGCAATTCCGCCGTCGCGCAGTTTCCGAAGCTCGCCGGCCAGAGCGAAAACTACATCGTGCGCCAGCTGAACAACTTCAAGTCCGGCAAACGGCAGAACCCGATCATGCTGGGCATGGCCACACCGCTGTCCGAACAGGACATGCACGACATCGGTGCCTACTTCGCCAGCAAGGCCTCGCTGCCCGGCATCGCCGACCAGGCGTTGGTGGCGCACGGCGAAAAGCTGTTCCGCAGAGGCGATGTCGCCAGCGGCGTTCCCGCCTGCATGGCCTGCCACAGCATCGATGGCCGCGGCAATCCGGGTGCGGCGTATCCGCAACTCGCCGGCCAGCATGCCCAGTACATCGAAGCCACGCTGAAAGCCTGGCATGACGGAACCACCTGGGGCAACGACGCGCAGGCGCAGATCATGCCGTCGATTGCCGGCAAGCTCGATGCCGGCGATATCGCCGCGCTGGCCAGCTACATCGAAGGCCTGCACAGCACCGACTCCAGCCCCGCCGCTGCCGCGCCCTGACCGTCAACGCGCCGACCGGATCGGTCGGCGCAGCCTGTCCCGTGCCCCCTTCGTTCGAGGTATCTTCCATGTTGAAGCGTCTGCCGATTCTTTGCGCCGCCCTGCTCGCACTTGCCGCCTGCGGCCATGCCGGCGACAACAACAACGCGACGCCAACGCCCACCAGCAGCGCCACGACGACGGCAGCGACAGCCGCCAGCGCTGCGGCAACCTCGACATCGGCTGCCGCACCGGCCACACCAGCCAGCAGC
>SCRF01000056.1 GCA_004322005.1 Rhodanobacter sp.
GCCACGCGGATACTGGTAAATCGTGATGCCCAAAGAAAAACAGCGATTTACACCATCGGCGTAAATCGCTGTTTTTCTTTGGAATTTTGGTGCCGGAAATAGGAATCGAACCTACGACCTACGCATTACGAATGCGCCGCTCTACCAACTGAGCTATTCCGGCAAAGAGCCGTGGATTTTACGGTGCGTGACACCATGGCGCAAGCAAAGGGTGTTCACGGCTGCAGCTGGCGCGGCAGTCCGGCACAGCAGGGGACCCGGCGCAGCCGCGGGTGGGTAGTCCCGCCAAGCGGTAGGAGTACCTGACTGTGCGGAAGCGGCTTTTGTGGGAGACTCCAGCCGCGAAGCATTCCCCTGCACGATCCTGGAACATCGCGACAGAAGCTTCCACAAAAACCTACGCATGGGGCATTCGCGCGCTTCGGTTCGATGCGCTCCTGATCGTCGCTCGTGGTCTACGGGAAAATGGATGCCCGGATCAGAAGCTTGCCGAGGTATTGCCGTCGACGGTGCGCAATTCCTTCGGCAGGGCGAACGTGATGTTTTCCCGCTCGCCATCCAGTTCGTGCACTTCACCCGCACCCCACGACTGCAGACGGGCGATCACGTCACGCACCAGTTCTTCGGGAGCCGAAGCGCCCGCGGTGAGGCCGATCCGCTTGATGCCATCGAGCCAGTTGCGCTCGATATGCTCGGCGCCGTCGATCAGGAACGAGCGCACGCCCTGCTTCTGCGCCAGCTCGCGCAGACGGTTGGAGTTGGAGCTGTTGACCGAGCCGACCACCAGCATCAGGTCGACCGCATCGGCGAGGCGGCGCACCGCATCCTGGCGATTCTGCGTGGCGTAGCAGATGTCGTCCTTGCGCGGCCCCTCGATATCCGGAAACTTCCTGCGCAAGGCCTCGATGATCGCCCTGGTGTCATCCACCGATAGCGTGGTCTGCGTGACGTAGGAGAGCTGGTGCGGATACTTCGGCGCCAGCCGATCCACGCATTCGAGCGATTCGACCAGCAGGATCTCGCCGGCATTGGCCGGGTTCCATTGCCCCATGGTGCCTTCCACTTCCGGATGGCCGGCATGGCCGATCAGCACCACGCTGCGGCCAATACGGCCTAGCCGCGCCACTTCCATGTGCACCTTGGTGACCAGCGGACAGGTGGCATCGAATACCTTGAGATGGCGCTGCGCGGCCTCCTCGCGCACCGCCTGCGACACGCCGTGGGCGCTGAAGATCACCGTGGCGCCGTCGGGCACCTCGCGCAGTTCCTCGACGAACACCGCGCCATCGGCGCGCAGCTTGTCGACCACGAAGCGGTTGTGCACCACCTCGTGCCGCACGTAGATCGGTGGGCCCCAGGATTCCAGCGCACGCTCGACGATCGCGATCGCACGATCGACGCCGGCACAGAATCCACGGGGGTTGGCGAGCAGGATGTCCATTGAAGCCTCGGGTACGTCAAGCCTGCGTAGGAGCGCACCCTGTGCGCGAATGCTCTTTGCAGCAGCCATGACAAGAGCATTCGCGCACAGGGTGCGCTCCTACAAGAGAAGCCGAAAGCCTCGCAATTATCGCACGCTGCCTGTGGGCTTGCCCGCAAACATCCCAAACACGATCAGCAGCACCGCACCCACGGTGATGCCGGAATCGGCGAGATTGAATACCGGATAGCTCCACTGGCGGAAATACACCTGGATGAAATCGGTGACCCGGGCCGCATGCAGGCGGTCGATCAGGTTGCCGATGGCACCGCCGACGATCAGCGCCAGCGGCATCCCGGTACGCCAGTCGCGCCGCGGCGTACGCGCCAGCCATGCCACCAGCACCGCACTGATGAGCAGCGCCAGCGCCACGAAGAACCAGCGCTGCCAGCCGGCGCTGCCGGCCAGGAAGCTGAACGCGGCGCCCCTGTTGAACGTCAGCGTCCAGTTGAGCACGCCGGGAATGACCGGATGCGGCAGGGCTGGCGACAGCGCATGCACGGCCCACCATTTGCTGAGCTGGTCGAGCGCGACGACCGCGGCGGACAGCCACAGCCAGATGAGTGCGTTGGGTTTGCGGGTCATGCGAATCCAGTGCTGACAAAGGAGCGTAACAAGGACGGACGACGGACCGGTAGGAGCGCACCCTGTGCGCGAATGCTTTTATTGAGGTACACCTGAAAAAGCATTCGCGCACAGGGTGCGCTCCTACCGGCGGTTTCGGTCAGAACCAGCGGCGATCCTCGCCCGACCCTTCGATATTGCCCACGCAGCGGCCGCACAATCCGGGATGTTCTGCATGGCTGCCCACATCGTCGCGGCGATGCCAGCAGCGCACGCACTTGGCGGCATTGCTGACGCTGGCGCAGACCCACACCTCGGCACCGTCCAGTTCCACTTTCACCGCATCGTCCGGACGCGGCGTCAATGGTGCAATATCGAGTTCCGACACGATGAAGAAGAAGCGCAGTTCGTCGGCCGCTGCAGCGTAGCGCGATGCCGTGGCGTCGTCGGCGTGGAGCACCAGCTTCGCCTCCAGCGCGGCACCGATCTGCTCGGCCTTGCGCATGCCTTCGAGGACGCGCGAGGCGCTGTCGCGAATCGCCAGCAGATCCGCCCAGTAGCGCCGCCGCTCCGGTGCCCCCTGCGTGCTCACCAACCCGTCGTACCAGGTTTCGAACAGCACGCTTTCACCGCGCGAGCCCGGCCCGCTCGCATCTGGCATGGCCTGCCAGATTTCCTCGGCGGTGAAGCTCAGCACCGGCGCCAGCCAGCGCACCAGCGCCTCGGCAATGCGGTACATCGCACTTTGCGCGCTGCGCCTGCCGCGGCTGTCGGTCGGCATGGTGTAGAGCCGGTCCTTGGTGATGTCCAGGTACAGCGCACCCAGCTCGTTGGTGCAGAAGTTCTGCACGCGCGCCACGATCTCGGGGAAGTCGTAGCGCTCGTAGGCGGCCAGCACCGCCTGCTGCACGTCGAACGCCTGTTGCACGGCCCACTGATCCAGCAGCAGGCTGTCCTCGACCGGCAACAGGTGTTTCGACGGATCGAAGCCGTCCAGGTTGCCGAGCAGGAACTTCGCGGTATTGCGAATGCGCCGGTAGGTGTCGGAGACGCGCTTCAAGATCTCGTCGGAGACGGTCATCTCGTTGCGGTAATCGGCCGCGGCCACCCACAGCCGCAACACGTCGGCGCCCAGCGTGTCCATCACCTTCTGCGGTGCGACCACGTTGCCCAGCGACTTGGACATTTTGCGTCCGTTGGCATCGACCGCGAAGCCGTGGGTCAGCACGTCGTGGTACGGCGCGCGGGCGAAGATCGCCGCCGAGGTCAGCAACGAGGACTGAAACCAGCCGCGGTGCTGGTCGGAGCCCTCCAGGTACATCACCTTGTAGTGCGCCGCCGTGCCCTGGTGCAGCTCCGGACGCTGCGCAATCACCGCGAAATGGGTGACGCCGGAGTCGAACCAGACGTCGAGCACGTCGGTGACCTTCTCGTAGTTCTTCGCCTCATCGCCAAGCAGCTCGGCCGGATCAAGGATAAACCAGGCATCGACGCCGCCCTGCTCCACTTTCTGCGCGACCAGCTCCAGCAACTCGACCGAATCCGGATGCGGCTCCTGGGTGGCCTTGTGCACGAACAGCGCGATCGGCACGCCCCAGGTGCGCTGGCGCGAGATGCACCAGTCCGGCCGCCCGGCGACCATGCCGGCGATGCGCTCCTCGCCCCAGCCCGGCACCCAGCGCACGGTCTTGATCGCGGTCAGCGCGGTCTCGCGCAGCTTCGCCTGTTCCATGCTGACGAACCACTGCGGCGTGGTGCGGTAGATCACCGGCGTCTTGTGCCGCCAGCAATGCGGATAGCTGTGCTCGATCTTCGCGTGCGCCAGCAGCACGCCACGCCGGCGCAACAGTTCGACGACCGCGTCGTTGGCCCTCCAGACGTGCATGCCGCCCAGTGCCAGGCCATCGGCTGCCGGCGTATCCCGGCGGAAGGCGCCATTCGACTCGATGTAGTTGAGCAGCTCGATGCCGTACTCGCGCGACACCACGAAATCCTCCACGCCGTGATCGGGCGAGGTGTGCACGGCGCCGGTGCCTTCCTCGGCCGACACATGCTCGCCGAGGATCAGCGGCACGTCGCGCGGATAGAACGGATGGCGCAACACCATGCCTTGCAGCGCCTGACCGCGCGCATGACCGAGCACCGTCGCCTGCGCCAGGCCGTAACGCAGCGCCACCTTGTCGACCAGCGCGCTGGCCACCACCAGCAGCACGCGCCGGCCGTCGCGGGCCGGCCCCTCGATCAGCGCGTATTCCAGTTCGGCGCCCAGCGACACCGCCTGGCTCTCCGGTAGCGTCCACGGCGTGGTGGTCCAGATCGGCACGGCGACGATCGCATCGGCGGCATCCACCTCGAACATCGCAGCCAGCGTTTCGGCATCGACGGCGTCGTACGCCACATCGACGGCGGGCGAGATCTTGTCGGCATATTCGATCTCCGCCTCGGCCAGCGCCGAGCCGCAATCGAAGCACCAGTACACCGGCTTGGCACCGCGCATCACATGGCCATTGGCGACCACCCGAGCGAGCGCGCGCAGCATGTCGGCCTCGTATTTGAAATCCATCGTGCGGTACGGCCGCTGCCAGTCGCCGAGCACGCCAAGGCGCTTGAAATCGGTGCGCTGGGTGTCGACCTGCTCGGCCGCGTACTCGCGGCACTTCTGGCGGAACGTGGCCGCATCGAGCTTGTCGCCCGGCTTGCCGAACTTCTTTTCCACCGCGATCTCGATCGGCAGGCCATGGCAGTCCCAGCCCGGCACGTACGGCGCGCGATGGCCGGCCAGCAGCTTCGACTTGACCGTGATGTCCTTGAGAATCTTGTTGACCGCGTGGCCGATATGGATCGCCCCGTTCGCGTACGGCGGACCATCGTGCAGCACGAACACCTTGTCGCGGCCGGCCGTGTGCCGCTGGATCTGCGCATAGCGGTCGACCCGCTCCCACTCGGCCAGCCAGCCCGGCTCGCGCCTGGGCAGGTCGCCGCGCATCGGGAAGTCCGTCTGCGGCAGGTTGATCGTGCTCTTGTAGTCGTGGGTCATTGCGTGTTTGCCATCGCTGATCTGTTGTCGCCCGCCATCGGCAGGCAAAGAGTTGAAAGTTAGTGGATTTCGACCCAAACCGGAATGCCGGCCGACGGCTCACGCCTCCATCAGGCGCGGATTCATGCCCAGCAGTTCGCGCGCCATGCGGGCATCGAGCGCCATCTGCGCCTTCAGTGGTTCCAGCCCGTCGAACTTCTGCTCGTCGCGCAGCTTCGCGACAAACTCCACCGCCATGCGCTGGCCGTAAAGATCGCCGTCGAAATCGAACAGATGCACTTCCAGCAACGGCTGGCTGACCTGATTCACGGTCGGCCGCACGCCCAGGCTGGCCACCCCCGGCCAGCTGCACGCGCACTCGCCCAGGCCGACGCGTACCGCAAAGATGCCCTGGATCGGGCTGACCCGCCGCAAATGAATATTGGCGGTGGGATAACCCAATGTATGGCCGAGCTGGTTGCCATGCTCCACCTTGCCGTCGATCACGAACGGCCGCCCCAGCAGCGGTTCGGCGCCCGCAAACTCGCCGGCGGCCAGCAGCAGGCGCACCCGGCTGGCCGAGACGCGGGCGCCATCGATCTGCACCGCCGGCATCGCGCAGGCGGCAAAGCCAAGCTGCGCGCCCATCCGCACCAGCAAGCCCATATCGCCGCCGCGCTTGTGGCCGAAACGGAAATCGCCACCCACCCATACTTCCCGTGCAGCCAGCCGGTCGACCAGCACGCGCTGCACGAAATCCTCGGCCGACATCGCCGTCAATGCTGCGTTGAAGCGCAGCAACAACGTGTGCGCCATGCCGGCAGCGGCAAAACCGGTGAGCTTTTCGCGCACGCTGGACAATCGCGGCAACGGCTCGGCGGCAAAGAACGCGCGCGGCAATGGCTCGAAGCTCACCACGACCGGGCTGCAACCGAGCTCCTGCGCCCGCTCGCGCACCTGGGTCAGCAGCGCCTGGTGCCCGCGATGCAGACCATCGAACGCACCGACCGCGATCACGCTGCCGCCTGGCGCCAGGCACGGGCCCGCGACATCCCTGGAAAGTCTCATCATGCCGCCAGTATAGCCGGCGCACGCGCTTCGTCAGGAGCGCCCGCCCGGCGGCCCGGCCACCTCACGTACCACGCAAATCGCGCAGCCGGAAACCACCGGCGAGCAGCACACCCACATAGGTTGTCGCCCCGGCCAGCACCAGCACGGCCAGATGCCAGATCCGGGTGAGCACCGCCAACCGGCCCCATTCCGGCCACCACCAGCGGCCCAGCAGCAGCACCGCCACCATCGCGGTACAAGCCATCGCCAGACGCAGCCAGTGACGCGCCCAGCCGGGCTCGCGCCGGTACACACCCGCACGTTTCAACCAGTGCCACAACAGGATGAAATTGAGATAGCTCGACACGCTGCTGGCGATGGCCAACGCCACATGCAGGCCCGGCACCCGGGCGATCGCATCCAGCCAGCCCGCCTGCTTCAGCGCCGGCGGCGCCCACAATTCGAACAGCAGCACGATGAAAATGCCGTTGCACAGCATGTTGGCGATCAACGCGATCACCCCCGCCTTGACCGGCGTGCGCGTGTCCTGTCGCGCGTAGAACGCCGGCAACAGCACCTTCACCAGCGCGTAGGCCGGCAACCCGCCACTGAGCGCGAGCGTCGACCAGACCGTCATCCGCGCATCGAAGGCGGTGTAGTGACCGTTCTGGAACAGGGTGACCACCAGCGGCCCGGCCAGCAAGAGCAGGGCAAGCATGGCGGGCAGCGAAATCAGCAGCGTGAGGCGCAAACCCCAGTCCAGCGATCTGGAAAATCCGGCCCGATCCGTGCCGACATGATGGCGCGACAGCGCCGGCAGGATCACCGTGCCCAGCGCCACGCCGAACACCCCCAGCGGCAACTCGAGAAAACGCGTCGACTGCCACAGCCAGGTCTGCGAGCCGGTGATCAGCAGCGAGATCACCGCGGTATCCAGCAACAGGTTGAGTTGCGCCACGGACGAGCCGAACAAGGTGGGCACCATCAGCCGCATGATCCGGCGCACCGGCGGATGGTTCCAGCCCCAGCGCGGCCGGCTGAGCAGGTCGATGCCGCGCAGCGCCGGCAGCAGGAACAGCAGCTGCAGGACGCCGGCCAGCAGCACCGCCCAGCCCATTGCCATGATCGGCGTGCCCAGATGGGGAGCCACCCATACCGCACCGACGATCATGCACAGGTTGAGGATCACCGGCGTCAGCGCCGGCAGCGCGAAACGGTGGAAGCTGTTCAACGCGCCACCCGCCAGGGCGGTCAGCGAAACAAACAGGATGAACGGGAACGTCAGCCGCACCAGATCCGTGGTCAGGTCGAACTTGTGCGGCTGGTCCAGCGCCCCCGGTGCAAAGATGCCGGCCACCTGCGGCGCGAAGATCAGCCCCAGTGCGGTGACCACCAGCAGCACGCCGCCCAGCGTGCCGGATACGCGTGACATCAGCCGCTTCAGGTCCTCGTGCGAGCCGGTTTCCTTGACCTCGGTGAACACCGGCACGAACGCCGTGGAAAACGATCCCTCGGCAAACAGCCGGCGCATGAAATTGGGGATGCGGAATGCGATGACGAATGCGTCGGTCGCGGCGCTGGCGCCGAAGACATGACTCATCGAGATGTCGCGCAGCAACCCGAGTATCCGCGAAACCATCGTCATGCCGCTGAACGAGAGCAGCCCGCGAAACATGCTGGGGGACTTCATGCGTTGTCGTTACCTTACAGTGCGACGGGATGATTTCACGCCCCCGCATCGTCCGGCCGGGCGCAAGCGCATAGTCTGACAGTCGTCACCGACAAGTTGACAGCCGGAACATGGCAAAATGCGGGCATTGCCACCGATCCGTTGCCGGCACACCACCCCGTATCGTCATTCGCCGCCCTGCCATGATTGACGCAATGGCGAATCGCCCGCATAATTGGCGTCTTTTTCCACACCTGCATCCCGGAGTTCTACCTTGGCCAACATCAAGTCCGCGAAGAAGCGCGCGCGCCAGTCCGAGCAGCGCCGCCTGCGCAACATCAGTGCCCGCTCGATGGTCCGCACCGCCCTGAAGAGGGTCGTCAAGGCGATCGAGGCCAAGGACAAGGCCGGGGCCATTGCCGCCTTCACCGTCGCCCAGCCGGTGATGGATCGTTATGCCGCACGCGGCCTGATCCACAAGAACAAGGCCGCCCGCCACAAGAGCCGCCTCAACGCGAAGATCCGCGAACTGGCCTAAGCCGGAGCACGATCCGCGGGTGACGCAAAAAGCCGGCGTATGCCGGCTTTTTCATAACCAAAAATGCAGGCCGGCGTATGCCGGCTTTTTCATAACCAAAAATGCAGGCCGGCGTATGCCGGCTTTTTCATAACCAAAAATGCAGGCCGGCTATGCCGGCTTTTTCATGAGCGCTGCATCGCACCCGCCCACCCGTGTAGGAGCGCACCCTGTGCGCGAAAGCTCTTGACTCTTGAGCAGACAACGAAAAGCAAAGCATCGCGGTGAAGCCGCTCCCATAAGAGCTTTCGCGCACAGGGTGCGCTCCTACGGTTGCCGGGCGTTCGGTTGCCGGGTGCTATTGCCGCGAGCGGAAATGCAGCGGGCGCCGATCGGCGCCATCCGCCACCGGTTTCGCCGGGGCACAGCCGCTGCAGCTGCTGCAGCCGCCGCCGCTGCCGCAACCGCCGGCTTTCGCCTCGGCCGGCTGCAGCCAGCGGCCAAGGCGGCGCGCGGCAGCCGAACGGCCCGGCCGATCCAGCGCGGCGACAATCCCGACGAGCAGGCGTCGACTGCTTTGCGGCAGCAGTTTGCGGAACGCCTGCCACGCACTGAACACGACCACCACGCCGATCACCGCCGCCTGCACCAGCGCAAAACCGCTCATGTCAGCATCCTCGCGAGCTGGTAGGTCAGCAGCGAGGCGGCATAGGCCAGCGCGAACATGTAGCCCGCGCTGACCGCCACGTAACGCCACGAGTTGGTCTCGCGCCGGATCACCGCCAGCGTGGACATGCATTGCGGCGCGAACACGTACCAGGCCAGCAGCGACAACGCGGTGGCCAGCGACCACTGCTGCGCGATCACCGTGCCCAGCTGGCTGACCAGCGCCGAATCGCTGCCGGACATCGCGTAGACCGTGCCCAGCGCCGAAACCGCCACCTCGCGCGCCGCCATCCCGGGCACCAGTGCGATGCAGATCTGCCAGTTGAAGCCGATCGGCGCGAACAGGTAGTGCATCGCATGGCCGAGGCGACCGGCCAGGCTGAAATCGATCGCCGGCTCGGTGGCCCCGGCGGGCGCTCCGGGAAAACTCGACAGGAACCACAGCAACACGGTCAGCGAGAGGATGATGCCGCCGACGCGACGCAGGAAGATCACCGTTCGCTGCCACAGGCCCAGCGCCACGTCGCGCAGCTGCGGCATGCGATAGGCCGGCAACTCCATCAGCAACGCGTGCTCGCTCTTGTCGCAGCGCAGGCGCTTGATCACGCTGGCCACCACCAGCGCGCTGACGATGCCGAGCAGGTACAGCGTGAACAGCACGATGCCCTGCAGGTTGAACAGGCCGAAGGCGACATGCTGGCGCGGGATGAACGCGGCGATCAGCAGCGTATACACCGGCAACCGCGCCGAACACGTCATCAACGGCGCCACCAGGATCGTGGTCAGGCGGTCGCGTGGGTCGGTGATGCTGCGCGCGGCCATGATGCCGGGCACCGCGCAGGCGAAACTCGACAGCAGCGGGATGAACGCGCGCCCGGTCAGTCCGGCCTTGAACATCATCCGGTCGAGCAGGAACGCCGCCCGCGGCAGGTAGCCGGATTCCTCGAGGATCAGGATGAACAGGAACAGGATCAGGATCTGCGGCAGGAACACCAGCACAGCGCCGAGCCCGGCAAAGATGCCGTCGTTGAGCAGGCTGTGCAGCGCGCTGCCGGCCGGCAGCGCCTGGGTCAGCCAGCCGCCGAGCGCCGTCATGCCGGCCTGGATGCCGTCCATCAGCGGTGCGGCCCAGGAAAACACCGCCTGGAAAATCAGGAACATCAACACCGCCAGGATCGCCAGTCCGAACACCGGGTGCAGTGCCCAGCGGTCGATCGCATCGTCCAGCAGCGCCGTGGCACGCGGCATCCGCACGCTGGCGATCAGCAGTTCGCGCACTTGCGCATGCAGGTCGGCGCGACTGGCCGCATCGTCCGGCTGCAGCGGCGCGGCCATCGGCACTACGCCGTCGACGCGGGCGATCAACGCCTGCGCACCGCCGCGCTTCACCGCAACGGTTTCCACGACCGGCACGCCGAGCCGCTGTTGCAGCTCGGCCACATCGATCGCGATGCCCCGCCGCCGCGCGGTATCCATCATGTTCAGCGCCAGCAGCACCGGCCGGCCAAGTCGCTTGACCTCGAGCACGAAACGCAGGTGCAGGCGCAGGTTGGTGGCGTCGGCGACGCAGACGATCAGATCCGGCGCCGGCTCGCCCGGATGGGTGCCCTGGCAGACATCGCGGGTGATCTGCTCATCGGGACTGTTCGCATCGAAGCTGTAAGTGCCGGGCAGATCCAGCACATGCAGCACGCGGCCGGACGGCGCGGTAAAGCGGCCCTCCTTGCGCTCGACCGTGACGCCGGCGTAGTTGGCCACCTTCTGCCGACCGCCGGTGAGCAGGTTGAACAACGCGGTCTTGCCGCAATTCGGATTGCCGACCAGCGCAATGCGCAGACTGGAAAGCGGCAATGTCGACGCGTTCATGCCGTCTCCGGCCGCACTGCGACCCGCGCCGCCTCGCTGCGACGCAGCGCGAACCGGGTCGAGCCGATCTGAATCAGCAGCGGATCGCCGCCCATGGGCCCGGTTGCCGTGACCCGCACCGGCTCGCCATCGACGAAACCCAGATCGCGCAGGCGTTGCGCAATCGGGTCCGACGGGTGGGCGTCGTCCACGCGGTCGACCACAGCCGGTGCACCCTTGGGCAAATTGGACAGACGCACGGGCTTGTTCTCAAATACGAATTGTTCGCATTGTAATCCGTTGTCGGCGTGACCGCACCTGCCGGGCCATGCGGCATATCGCCACCGTTTATCATGCAGTTTTCGCGAGGCTAACCGAGGCTAACCCATGACCGACTCCATCCAGTGCGAACGTCGCGGCAGCACGGCGTGGCTCACCTTGAACCGCCCGCCGGTGCACAACGCGTTCGACGGCGAGCTGATCGCCGCACTGACCGAGGCGGTGAAGGCTGCCGGCAGCGATCCGGCCGTCCGCGCCGTGGTGCTGACCGGTGCGGGAGCCAGCTTCTCGGCCGGGGCCGACCTGAACTGGATGCGCGGCATGGCCGGCGCCAGCGAAGCGGAAAACCGCGCCGATTCGCTGGCGCTCGCCAGCCTGATGCGCAGCCTGCAGTTCTGCCCCAAACCCACCATCGCCCGCGTCAATGGCGCGGCCTACGGCGGCGGCGTGGGGCTGGTCGCCTGCTGCGATATCGCCATCGGCACCGAACAGGCGAAATTCGGCCTCACCGAAGTGAAGCTGGGCCTGGTCCCGGCGGTCATCTCGCCGTACGTGATCGCTGCGATCGGCTTGCGCCACGCGCGGCGACTGTTTCTCACCGGCGAGATCTTCGATGCCGCCACGGCGCGGCAGATCGGCCTGCTGCATCAGATCGTCGCCGCGGATGCGCTGGACGAATCCGTGCAGCACGCGCTTGCCCTGCTGGCCAAGGCCGGTCCGGTCGCACAGGCCGAAGCCAAATGGCTGGCACTGCGCATGGCCGGCATCGACGAAGCGCAGGCCGCACAGATCGACCGCGACAACGCCGCCCTGATCGCCCGCCTGCGCGTGTCGCCGGAAGGCCAGGATGGCATCAAAGCATTCCTCGACAAGCGCGCGCCGGGCTGGGTGGGCTGAGCCGCCGATCGGACAACCGCGAAACGACCCTGGAGTCCAGCATGAGCACACGCATCGTCAATCTCGCCGACCTCGACCTGCAACCGGTCAGCCCGGCGCGCGCGCCCAAGGGCGCGAACGCGTCGATCTACGACCGGCGCAGTGCCGAGCACGATGGAGTCGCCGGACATCTGCGAGTACCCGGATTCCGGCAAGTATCTCGTTTTCGCCGCGGGCGATCGGGCGGAGGGGCATGCCAGCACGTTCCGCGTCATCGGGCGCGACAGCGAATCGCTGGACTATTGGGATGGCGAGTAGGGCCAGCACCGCCCGATGCGCCGTCATGCTGCGTTGCGCATCGGCGGCGATACGGCAATCTGCTAGTTTGAATAGCTTTGCATCGACCACGAACAGCCTCAGGGATTCCGCATGTTCGAACGCGTACTGATTGCCAACCGCGGCGAGATCGCCTGCCGCGTGATCCGCACCTGCCGCCGGCTGGGTATCCACACCATCGCGGTGTATTCCGAGGCCGATGCCGACGCACAGCACGTGCGGCTGGCCGACGAGGCGTGGCCGATCGGCGGGCCGCGTCCGGCCGATTCGTACCTGCGCGGCGACGCCATCCTCGAGGTGGCGAAGCGGACCGGTACGCAGGCGATCCATCCCGGCTACGGCTTCCTGTCCGAAAACACCGGCTTCGCCCGCGCCTGCGCCAAGGCAGGCATCGCGTTCATCGGCCCGAAGCCCGAGAGCATCGACGCGATGGGTTCCAAGGCGGCCGCCAAGGCATTGATGGAGCAGCATCAGGTGCCGCTGGTGCCCGGTTACCACGGCGAAAACCAGCAGCCTGCGCAGCTCGCCGAACAGGCGCGCATCACGGGTTTCCCGCTGATGATCAAGGCCGCGGCCGGCGGCGGCGGCAAGGGCATGCGCATCGTGCGCGGCGCCGGCGAATTCGCCGACGCGCTGGCCTCGGCGCAACGCGAGGCGGCCAATGCGTTCGGCGACACGCGGGTGATCCTGGAGCGCTATGTCGAGCATCCGCGGCATATCGAATTCCAGGTGTTCGGCGACAGCCACGGCAACGTGATCCATCTCAACGAACGCGAATGTTCGGCCCAGCGCCGCTATCAGAAAGTGCTGGAGGAAACCCCTTCGCCATTCCTCGACGACCGGCAGCGCGCGGCGATGGGCGCGGCCGCGGTCGCGGCCGCGAAAGCCGTCGATTACGTCGGCGCCGGCACGGTGGAGTTCATCGTGGCGGCGAACGGCGAGTTCTTCTTCATGGAGATGAACACGCGGCTGCAGGTCGAGCATCCGGTCACCGAGCTGACGCTGGGGCTGGATCTGGTCGAATGGCAGCTGCGCGTGGCCGGCGGCGAGGCGCTGCCGCTCAGGCAGGAGCAGGTTCGCGCCCGCGGCCACGCGATCGAGGTACGGCTGTACGCCGAAGACCCGGACCAGAACTTCCTGCCCAGCTCCGGCATGCTGCAGACGCTGCGCCTGCCGGAGCCGTCGGCGCATGTACGCATCGACGGCGGCGTGACCGAAGGCGACACCGTGACGATCTTCTACGACCCGATGATCGCCAAGCTGATCGTGTTCGACGACGATCGCACGAAGGCGCTCGAGCGTCTGCGCGAAGCGCTGGCGGCCTGCGAGATCCGTGGCCCGAAATCCAATATCGGCTTCCTCGAACGGCTGGCCCGGCATCCGGCGGTGGTCGAGGGGCGCATCGACACCGGCTATCTGGATCGCCATCTGGAGGAATTCCTGCTGGGCGAGGTTGCGCCGGCAACGCACGTCCTGTTCGCGGCGGCCACGGCCGCGTTGCTGCATGACGAAATGAGCGTTGCCTCATCGGCCACCGACCCGTATTCGCCCTGGGCGCGGGCCGACGCGTGGCGCATCGGCCACGCCGGCAAGCGCATCATCGCGCTGACGCTGCGCGAACAGCGCCATGACATCGAGGCCTACGGTCACGACGGCGACTATCGACTGCGCCACGGCGAGGTGGCTTGCGAGGTTCGCGGGGCACGCCTGCACGACGGCACCCTGAGCGCGCGCTTCGATGGCCAATCGCTGCGCATGCCGCTGCGTCCCGATGCCCACCACGTGCTGGTGCACGACGCCAGCGGCCAGCGCTACAGCTTCACCCGCGCGGTGGCGTTCGCATGGGAATCGACCGATGCCGGCGGCGGCAACCAGATCATCGCGCCGATGCCCGGCCGCATCGTGCTGGTCAAGACGAGCAGCGGCGCGATGGTCGAGCAGGGCCAGGAACTGCTGGTGATGGAGGCGATGAAGATGGAACTGGCCTTGAAGGCGCCGCGCGCCGGCACCATCGAGTGCATCAACGCCGTGCAGGGCGAGTTCGTCGAAGCCGATGCCGTGCTGATCAGGTTCGAGGTCTGAACCGGATGCTCGCCACCACCGGCACTCGCCACCACCGACACCTGCGTAGGAGCGCACCCTGTGCGCGAAAAGCTCTTGTCCAGGCGCCGACAAAGAGCATTCGCGCACAGGGTGCGCTCCTACGCAGACCATCACGGAGCCGGCCATGACATCCAGCAACCACGTCCGCATCGTCGAAGTCGGCGCGCGCGACGGCCTGCAGAACGAGAAGACCCTGCTGCCGGCCGCGGTGAAGATCGCGCTGATCGACCGGCTGTCCTCGACCGGCCTGCAAACCATCGAGGCGACCAGTTTCGTCAGCCCGAAGTGGGTGCCGCAACTGGCCGATGCGGCCGAGGTGTTCCGCGGCATCCGCAAGGTGCCGGGGGTGAGTTATCCGGTACTGGTGCCGAACGCGCAGGGCTATGCCCGCGCCCGCGAGGTCGGCGCCACGGAAATCGCCATGTTCACTGCCGCCTCCGAGGCGTTCAACCGCAGGAACATCAATGCTTCGATCGACGAGTCGATCGAACGCTTCATTCCGGTGATCGAGCAGGCACGGGCCGACGGCGTGAAGGTGCGTGGCTATGTCTCCACCGTGCTCGGCTGCCCCTATCAGGGCGCGGTGCCGGTCGGCGACGTAGTGCGCGTGGCGAAGCGGCTGCACGCACTGGGCTGCTACGAGATCTCGTTGGGCGACACCATTGGCGTCGGCACCCCAGCCAAGGCGCGCGCCATGCTGCACGCAGTCGCCCAGGAAGTACCGATGCAGGCGCTTGCCGTGCATTTCCACGACACCTACGGCCAGGCGCTGGCGAACATCCTGGCCTGTCTGGAAGAAGGCGTGCGCGTGGTGGACAGTTCGGTCTCCGGCACCGGCGGCTGTCCGTATGCCAGGGGCGCCACCGGCAACGTGGCCAGCGAGGACGTGGTGTACATGCTGCACGGCATGGGCATGCGCACCGGCATCGATCTGGACCTGCTGATCGCCACCGGCGCCTGGCTGGCTGCGCAGCTGCACAAGGAAACCGCCAGCCGGGTCACCCGCGCACGCACTGCCGGCTGAAAACACCCTTTCCCAACCCGACCGATTGCGATTACCCGATGCCCACACCGTTCACGATCCGACCGATCACCGCCGGCGACAACCCCGCGATGGCCGCCATCATCCGCCGCGTGATGCCCGAATTCGGCGCCGACGGCCCCGGCTTCGCGATCCACGATGCCGAAGTGGATCACCTGTGCGAAGCCTACGCGCAAGCTCGTAGCGCCTACTTCGTGGTCGAGTGCGACGGACAGGTTCTGGGCGGCGGCGGCGTGGCACCACTGGAAAACGGCGAGCCGGACGTGTGCGAATTGCGCAAGATGTATTTCCTGCCCGCGGCGCGCGGCATCGGTGCCGGCACGGCGATGATGCGGCATTGCCTGGATGCCGCCCGCAGCTTCGGCTTCGGTCGCTGCTACCTGGAAACCTGCACCAGCATGCAGGCGGCGCAGGCACTGTACCGGCGCAGCGGCTTCACGCCACTGCGCGCGCCGATGGGCGGCACCGGGCATTTCAGTTGCGACCAGTTCTACTTGCTCGAACTGTGAGCGACGACAGCATGACGCCAGCTGTCCGCATCGCCCGCGTCGAGGACGCCGCCGCGATCCGGGCGATCTACGCGCCCTCGGTCACCGATGGCACCGCCACGTTCGAGACCGTGCTGCCCGAAGTGGAGACGATGCGCGAGCGCATCCACACCCGCCTTGTGCGTTACCCCTGGCTGGTGTGGGAGGAGTCCGGTGAAGTACTCGCCTATGCCTATGCCGGGCGCTTCCGCGAACGCGCCGCCTACGACTGGATCGCCGAAACCTCGATCTACGTGCGTGCCGATGCCAGCCGTCGCGGTATCGCACGCAGGCTCTACGGCAGTTTGCTGGAGGTGATGCGCCTGCAGGGCATCAACCAGGCCGTCGGCGTGATCACCCTGCCAGGTACCGCCAGCGTGGCGCTGCACGAAAGCATGGGCTTCGGCCCTGCCGGCGTCTGGCGCCATGCGGGTTTCAAGCTGCAACGCTGGTGGGATGTCGGCGTATGGCAGAAGGAGCTGCAACCCGTGGCGCATCCGCCACCACCGGTGGTTCCCTTCGCCGAAATGACCCGATTGCCGGCATTGAGCCACCTGCTCGCCGATGTGCCACCGGCGACGTGAACTCGCCCGATGGAACGGCCCACCGAAGCGGGCCGTTCGCTCATGCACGCTGCATCGGCGGACCCGGTCGCTGCATCAATGGTTCAGCAGAATGTCCATGATGACGCCCGTGGTGATCGCGACCAGCAGGAAATCGCCGTTGTCGCTGCGCACCCAGTGATAGCCGCGCGGCGGTTCGCGCAGGTGGTCGCGGCGCCAGTCGGTCACCACGTAGCGCGTGCGGTACTCCGCCGGCAGGTAACCGCCACGCCGGTACCAGCCCTCATGGAGGCCGCGATCGTGCCAGTTCTTGTAGTGGCCACGGCCGGGGCCGCGATCATCCCGACGGTAGCCGTGATCGTTCCAGCTCTCGGCACGATGGTTCCGGTCGTGAACGCGATATGCGTTTTCCTGGCGCTGATGGTTCCGTCCCTGATCCTGATGTTCCCTACCCTTGGCCTTGTTCTTGTCCTGCCGGCCATGGTCGTGATGATCCTGCCCCTTGTTCTGACCGTGATCGTTCTGACCCATCGGTTGGGCCACCACGGCGACCACGGGCAGGATCAGCAATGCACCGCAGACCACCCACCGACTCCATTGCATCTTCATGCGCAACGCACTCCTCTTGTGATGGCAAATGACCTTGAGAAAGCCCGACCAAGGATCCATGCGGGCTCTTCTGTGCAGTCACCGGATCGGAGACATCGCCGTCCTGATCGCAAGATCACCGTTGCTCGTGCAACAGGACGTGAAGATTCCAGTGCAGGGGTCTTCACGCTTAACTGGTGGTGGGTTATGGGTCCGGCTCGCAAATGCGATGTCTCTGCCATTCTCCCGGGCCCTTCGGCGAACTCGGGACAGGCGCGGCGAAGCGATGTCGAAGGGCAAAAGTCAGAACTATTTGCAAGCCGGATCGATAGTCGATGCCATGCCGGTGGGCTACCATTGACACTTTGCACAATGGGATTCCCCATGCAGCTCAAGCAGGTCAAGGCGATCATCACTGGCGGCGCCTCCGGGTTGGGCCACGCCGTGGCACAGCACATCGTTGCCCATGGCGGCCGGGTGGCGCTGTTCGACGTCAACCAGGACAAGGGCCAGCCCGCCGCGCGGGAACTGGGCGATGCGGCATTTTTCTACCGCACCGACGTGACCTCCGAGGCGGGCGTGGCGGCGAACGTGAGCGACGCGCACGAAGCGCTGGGCGGCCTGAACGTGCTGGTCAACTGCGCCGGCATCCTCGGTGCCGGCCGCGTGCTGGGCCGGGAAGGCGCGATGCCGCTGGCGAACTTCGCCAACACGGTGATGGTGAACCTGGTCGGCAGCTTCAACGTGGCCAAGGCCGCCGCCGCGCTGATGCAGGCCAACGAGGCCGGCGAGGATGGCGAACGCGGCGTGATCATCAACACCGCCAGCGTGGCCGCCTACGAAGGCCAGATCGGCCAGGCCGCGTACTCCGCCTCCAAGGGCGGTGTGGTCGGCATGACCCTGCCGATGGCGCGCGAGCTGGCACGCTTCGGCATCCGCGTGGCGACGATCGCACCGGGCATCTTCTGGACCCCGATGGTCGACAGCATGTCGCCGCAGGTGCAGGAATCGCTGTCCGCCTCGATCCCGTTCCCGTCGCGCCTGGGCCAGCCCGGCGAGTACGCCGACACGGTCGCCTTCATCCTCGGCAACCGCTACATCAACGGCGAGACGATCCGCCTCGATGGCGCGGTGCGCTTGCAGCCCAGGTAGCGAGGAGTGAGTGGGGAGGAGTGAGAGAAAGCTCGCCGCACCCATCTCACCGCCCCCTGCCGCTCTTCTCTCACTCCTCACTTCTCACTCCTCTCCACTCATTTCTCACTCCTGACCTATGAAAGCTTCCGACGTCAAGAAAGGCAACGTAGTCGAACACGAAGGCACCGTGTACCAGGTGCGCGACATCGAGCGCAGCTCGCCCAGCGCGCGCGGCGGCAACGTCACGTTCCGCTTCACCCTGTACTCGATTCCCGGCGGGCGCAAGTTCGACCTCAGCCTGCGCGCCGACGACGACCTGAAAGAAATGGATCTGGTGCGCCGTGCCGCCCATTTCTCCTACATGGACGACGGTGCGTTCGTGTTCATGGATGCGGAGGACTACACCCAGTACCCGCTCTCGCCGGAACTGGTCGGCGACAGCGCCGGCTACATCGTCGAGGGTGTGGAAGGCTATTACGTGCAGGTGATCGACGACGCGCCGGTGGGGCTGCAGGTGCCCACCAGCGTGATCCTCACCGTGGTCGACACCGCACCGGAAATGAAGGGCTCCAGCGCCACCAAGCGCACCAAGCCGGCCAAGCTCAATACCGGCGTGGAGATCCAGGTACCCGAATACATCAGCAACGACGAGAAGGTCTGGGTGAACACGCTCACCGGCGAATTCGCCGGCCGTGCCTGAAAGCAGAAACGACGCGTACGCGTAGGAGCGCACCCTGTGCGCGAATGCTCTTTGCATCGGACCCGACAAGAGCATTCGCGCACAAGGTGCGCTGCTACGCGTGATGCTCCTGATCTTCCATAAGCCGCGTTCCCTTACACAAGCTGCGCGGCTAGTGCAGAATCATCGCTTGCATCCCTACCGGCGAGACCGTGATGCCCCCCAGCGGTTATTCGCTACGCGCCCATGTCGTCGAAAGTCTGGTCGGCATCAAACGGCCGGATGTCCCGTGGCCGGTGGTGCTGCGCAATACCGCCGCCGTGGTGCTGCCGCTGGGCCTGGGTCTGGCCACGGGATATCCGCTGGTCGGGCTGGGCGTGGGCGCCGGCGCGCTGAACACGATGTTTTCCGATCAGCCGGGGCCGTACCGCCAGCGCATGCGCCAGCTGGTGCTGGCCTCGCTGGCGGCCGGGCTGGCCTCGTTGCTGGGCTTCCTGATCGGCGGCCAGCTGCTGCCGCTGCTGGTGGCCACCGCGGCATTCGGTTTCTTCGGTGGCCTGCTGGTGGTGTTCGGCACGGACACCGCGCGGGTAGGCATGACCAGCATGATCCTGCTGGTGATCACCGCCGCGACGCCGACATCCCTGTCCGGAGCGCTCAGCGGCGCCGGCCTGATCGTTTCCGGCGGTCTGCTCCTCACGCTGTTTTCGTTGGCCGGCTGGCCATGGCAACGCTACTGGCCGGAACGCCATGCGCTGGCCACGGTGTTCGATGGCCTGACCATCCTGGCCCGGCAACCGGCGCACGACGACGGCGCGGCGCCGGCGCTGACCAACGCGATGACCGCGCTGCAGCAAACCCTGCTTGGGCGACACCGTGCGCGCGGCCGGGCGATGGAAGCATTCGGCGTGCTGCTGGAACTGGCCGAACGCATCCGGCTGGAACTCACCGCGATGGCCGAACTGCAGGTTGCGCCGATCGTCCACGCCGGATTCCGCGAGGACGCTGCCCGGGTGCTGGCGGCGATCGCCAACGCGCTGGAACAGGGCGAATCCCCCGCACTGGCCGCCCGCGCATTGCAGACCCTGCAAGCCAGCGAGAGTGCATTGCTCGAGGCCGGCAGCAACCCCGGCATGGCCGCGCATATCCATTCCCTGACCGGCCAGCTGGCCGCCGCCGTGCGCAACGCCGACTGGGCCGGCAGCCGGGGCGAGCTGAGGGCCAGCGCAGCGGAAACCCGCCTGCCAAAAGCATTGCGCAGCAGTTCCGGCTGGGCCACCTTGCGGGCCAGTCTCTCGCCACGTTCGGCCGCCTTTCGCCATGCCGTGCGAACCTCGATCTGCTTCAGCGTCGCCTTGCTGCTCTCGCGCCAGCTGCAGTTGCCGCATGGGTACTGGCTGCCGATGACGGCGGCGATCGTGCTGCGGCCCGACTTTGCCGCCACCTTCAATTTCGGCCTGCTGCGCGTGCTGGGCACGCTGCTCGGGCTGCTGCTCACCAGTGTGCTGCTGCGCATCACACCCAACGAACCCTGGGCGCACCTGGCGCTGATGGCCGCGCTGTGCATGGGGTTCCGCTACCTGGCCACGGCGCATTACGGCATCGCGGTGGCGGCGCTGACCGGCACGGTGGTGATCCTGCTTTCCTTCGAGGGCGTCAACCCCGGCGCGGCGGTGGTGGATCGGGTGATCAATACCGCACTGGGCAGCGGCATGGCGTTGCTCGCCTATATCGTCTGGCCCACCTGGGAGCGCAGTCGCGCGCGTGGCGCGCTGGCGGCGATGCTGGAGGCCTATGCCAGTTACCTACACGCGCTGGCGCAACCCGATCAGCGCAATGCCCATCAGGAAACGCGCACCGCTGCCCGCATCGCCCGCACCAATGCCGAGGCGTCGATCGAGCGCATGCGCAGCGAACCGGCCACTCCACCGGAACTGCTGGCACTGGCACGCGCCCTGTTCGCCAACGGCAACCGCCTGGCGCGCACCGCCATGACGCTGGAAGCGCTGCTCGGCGACCTCGCCACCCTGCCCGCCCGGGCGCAGATCTGCCGCTTCATCCAGCAGGCCGCGTCCGCCGTGCGGATGATCGCTTCGGCACTGCGCGAGCAGCGCCGGATCGATGCCTTTCCCGATCTGCGCAGACAGCAACGGATGCTGATCGCACCGATGCAGGGAGCCGGGGATGCCGCCGCCGAACCGCTGATCGGGATCAGCGACCGGCTGGTGGACAACGTGAACACCCTGGCCCACCTGCTGAACCGCGACAGACAGGGGCCCGGGGCGACGCCGGATCGCCCATCCGCCCACCCTTGATCGCGTTCGCACCGGCGGCCCGCCGGGTTTGTGCCCGCCGTGAAAGGTCGCACCGACTGCAGGCAGCCGTCGCGACGCGGTCGCGCGGAGGTTTTACACTGCACGCATGCTGAAAATCGATTCGCACGCGCACATCCTGCCCCGCGACTGGCCGAACCTCGCCGCCAAGTATGGCGACGACCGCTTCCCGGTGATGACGCATACCGAGGATCGTCACCGCATCTACAAGGACGGCAAGTTCTTCCGCGAAGTCTGGGACTCGGCATTCGACCCACAGCACCGGATCGACGACTACGCCCGTTTCGGCGTCGGCGTGCAGGTGATCTCCACCGTGCCGGTGCTGTTCTCGTACTGGGCACCGGGCCACCAGGCACTGGAGCTGCATCGCCATCTGAACGACCACATGGCCGGCATCTGCCGTGACCATCCACGCCACTACGCCGGCATCGGCACGGTGCCGCTGCAGGCGCCAAGACTGGCGATCCGCGAACTGGAACGCTGCATCGACGAACTGGGCCTGCAGGGCGTGCAGATCGGTTCGCATTGCGGTACATGGAACCTGGATGCGCCGGAACTGTTTCCCTTCTTCGAGGCAGCCGCCGACCTGGGCGCCGCCGTGCTGGTGCATCCGTGGGACATGATGGGCGCCGCGAGCATGCCGAAATACTGGATGCCGTGGCTGGTCGGCATGCCGGCGGAACAGACCCGCGCGGCCTGTTGCCTGGCCTTTGGCGGCGTGCTGGAGCGGCTGCCGAAACTGCGCGTGATGCTGGCCCATGGCGGGGGCAGCTTTCCGGCGACGATCGGCCGGATCGAGCACGGCTTCCGCATGCGGCCGGATCTGGTCGCCACCGATAACCCGCGCAACCCGCGCGACTACCTCCAGCGTTTCTATTTCGACTCCTGCGTGCATGACGAGAAGGCACTGCGTTATCTGCTGGATGTGACGGGGGCCCGGCAGGTGATGCTCGGCACCGACTATCCTTTCCCGCTGGGGGAGCAGCAACCCGGCAGCGGCATCGAGGCACTGGAACTGGGCAACGCCGATCGCGCCCGACTGTTCCACGGCACCGCGCTGGAGTGGCTGGGCCTGCCCCGGCATCGCTTCGCACCCGACATCATCCCCGAGGAATCGACATGAGTTTCCTGCCCAGCACCATTTCGATCGCCGCCCTGGCCACCACCCTGCTGCTGGCCGGCGCGGTCCACGCCGCCGACGTCAGCATGGCGCATGGCAGCGTCAACTTCAGCACGCCGGACAACTGGCTGGACATCATGGAAACCCAGGGCGATCCGGAAGTGCGGGTGTTCCAGGTACCCGACCCTTCGCCCACCGGCAAGAGCAGCCTGGCCCGCGTCACCGTGACCGTGAAACAGGTCGCCGATGTCAACGGCTTCAATCAATACATGGCCGAAGCCACCGCGAAGGCCCTGTCATTGCCCGGCTACAAGGCCGCGGCGGTGGTGCCCAGCCCGAACAGCGAGACCTACACGGCAAGGGAAAACGGCATGCAGTTCAGTTACGTCGAACATTATTGGCTCAAGGACGGTCACGCCATCCAGTTGCGCTGCGTGCGCCCCATGCTGAGCCAGGCCGGCGACGCGTGGAAAACCGCATTCGACAAGGGCTGCGAGGCGATCGCGGCGCGGTTGAAATAGCCCAGCGACCGTAGGAGCGCACCCTGTGCGCGAAGGCTCTTGTCACGGCCGCTGCAAAGAGCATTCGCGCACAGGGTGCGCTCCTACACAGTCGCCCATCGATGCCGCTCCCACCAGAGACGCCCTCACACGAAGCGACCCCCTTCCATGGCAATGCCCGACTACCAGGCCACCACCGACTGGGCCCGTGCCCGCGATGCCGCCGACCCGCTGCGCGCGTTCCGCGACGAGTTCCTGATCCCGCCGCACCGGGCCCGCGACGGCGTACCGGTCGACAGCGTGTACTTCTGCGGCAATTCGCTGGGCCTGCAGCCGCGGACCGTGCGCGAAGCGGTCAACGCGGAGCTGGACTACTGGGGCGAACTAGGGGTGGAAGGCCATTTCAAGGGACGCCTGCCGTGGATGGACTACCACGAATTCCTGCGCGACGACCTCGCCGCCATCGTCGGCGCGCAACCGTCCGAAGTGGTGGCGATGAACACGCTGGGCGTCAACCTGCACCTGATGATGGTGAGCTTCTACCGGCCCGGCGCCGAGCGCCCGGCGATCCTGATCGAGGCCGGTGCGTTTCCCACCGACCGCTACGCGGTGGAATCGCAGATCCGCTTCCACGGTTTCGATCCCGCCAGCGCGCTGATCGAGCTGCAGCCCGACGAGCCGAACGGCACCACCTCGATGCAGGCGATCGAACGCGCGCTGGCCGAGCACGGCTCGCGGATCGCGCTGGTGATGCTGCCCGGCGTGCAGTACCGCAGCGGCCAGGCGTTCGATCTCAGGGCGATCACCGAGCTGGCGCACCGGCATGGCTGCAACGTGGGCTTCGATCTCGCCCACGCGGTCGGCAACCTGCCACTGCAACTGCACGACAGCGGCGCCGATTTCGCGATCTGGTGCAGCTACAAGTACCTCAACGGCGGCCCCGGGGCCGTGGGCGGCGCGTTCGTGCACGAGCGCCATGCGAAGGCCGTGCTGCCGCGCTTCGCCGGCTGGTGGGGCCACGACAAGGACACACGGTTCCAGATGGGCCCCGAGTTCGTGCCCACGCCCGGCGCGGACGGCTGGCAGCTGTCCAACCCGCCGATCCTGGCGCTGGCACCGCTGCGCGTGTCGCTGGAAATCTTCCGCCGCGCCGGCATGTCGCGGTTGCGCGCGAAGTCGCTGCAGCTCACCGGTTACCTGGAATGGCTGGTGCACAGCCGGCTGGCCGCGGTGCTGGAGGTGGTGACGCCCGCCGATCCCGCGCGCCGCGGCGCGCAACTGTCGATCCGCGTCGCCGGCGGACGCGAACGCGGCCGCGCCTTGTTCGAGTACCTGCTGCAGCAAGGCATCATCGGCGACTGGCGCGAGCCGGACGTCATCCGCATCTCGCCGGCGCCGCTGTACAACCGCTTTGCGGATTGCCTGGCGTTCGCCCATGCCGTGCAGGCATGGCAGCGCATCGGTTGATCGAACAGGCTGGCGCACTCACTTGCCGTAGGCGCTCATCGCCGCCGGCCGCGCAGCCACCGCGCTCCCCCAGGTCTTGTTCGGCACCGCCTGCATGCTGAAATGCAGTTCGCCCCCGGCGAGGATTTCGCCATGGTGCAGGTACGTGCGATGCAGCGGCCGGCCATCGAGCGTGACCGCACCCACGTACGGATGCGCGTCGTCCAGCGGCGCTGCACTCACGCTGAAGGTGTGCCCATTGGCCAGATGAATCGCGGCATGCGCCACGAACGGCCGGCCGATCGCGTACTCGTCGCTGCCCGGCGTCACCGGATAGAAACCCAGCGCGGTGAACACGTACCACGCCGACATCTGGCCCAGATCGTCATTGCCGCTCAGACCATCGGGGCGCGGCGCATACTGGCTGTCCATGATCTGCTTCAGCCTGGCTTGCGTCTTCCACGGTGCGCCGGCGTAGTCGTACAGATAGGCGACGTGGTGGCTGGGTTCGTTGCCGTGCGCGTACCAGCCGATCAGCCCGGTGATGTCCTCGACATTCTTGAACAGCGCGGGATCGACCTTGGCGTCGAACAGCTGATCGAGCCTGGCGACGAACCTCGCATCGCCGCCCATCGCCGCGATCAGTCCGGCCACGTCCTGCGGCACGTACCATGAGTACTGCCAGGCATTGCCTTCGGTGTAATCGCTGCCGTAGCCGGCGAAGGTCGGGTCGAACGGCTCGCGGAACCGGCCGTTGCTCAGCCGCGCCCGCATGAAGCCGGTTTTCCGATCCCAGGCGCGGCGCCAGTTGCCGGCGCGCCTGTCGAATCGCGCGGCGATGCCGCGCTTGCCCATCGCCTTGGCCATTTGCGCCAGCGACCAGTCGTCGTAGGCGTATTCCAGCGTCTTGGAGGCGCCCTCCGGCTCCTTGTCGATCGGCACATAACCGAGCTTCATGTAGTCGGCCAGATCGCCGTACGGCCCGTAGCTGGCGCTGGCGACCATCAAGCGCATCGCCGCCTCGGCATCGAACCCGCGCACGCCCTTGACGTACGCATCGGCGATCACCGGCACCGCGTGGTAGCCGATCATGGTCCAGGTCTCCAGGCCCTGGTAGGCCCACACCGGCAGGATGCCGAATGGACTGGCCTCGCCCGCGGCGATCAGCGAACGAATGAAGTCCACGCTGCGCTCGGGATGCAGCAGCACCATCAGCGGCTGCTGCGCACGATACACATCCCACAGCGACCAGGTCGAATAGAACTCGAAACCCTGCGCCCGATGCACGGCATGATCCGGGCCGCGATAGTCGCCATCGACGTCCATGCTGAGCGTCGGTGACAGCATCGCGTGGTACAGCGCGGTGTAGAACATCGTGCGCGCCGCCTGCGGCGCGTCGACGTCGATCACCGCCAGCGCCCGGTTCCATGCCGCGGTGGCCTCGGCACGGCGGGCGTCGAAATCCCAACCCCGACCATCCTGATCGAGATTCGCCAGCGCGTTCGCCTCGCTCACCGACGAGATCGCCACCTTCACTTCCAGCGGCTGCCTGAGCGCGCCGAAATCGAACACCCCGACCAGCGCGCGACCGTTCTGCGCGTCGCGATCCTGCGGCCGGTTGCCCGGTCCGTTGAAGCCCTTGTAGCGGACACCGGTCTCACGGTCAACCAACTGGCGCGAGGTCATCGGTTGCGAGAAACGCATGGCGAAGCAGAGCACTCGGCCCGGCGCCCAGCCGCGCGTTTCGCGGCAGCCGGTGACCGCGCCGTCCGGATGCACGCGCAGCCTGGCCCACAGCACCTTGCCGGGGTAGTCGTAGATGCTCGGGCGCAGGTCCAGCAGCAGATGCGCCGGGCGGCCGACCGGGAACGTATAGCGATGCCAGCCGACCCGGCGCCCGGCGACAAGTTCCGCACGTATGCCGTAGTCGCTCAGCGTCACCGCGTAATAGCCGGGCTGCTCCACTTCGCTGGCGTGACTGAAGCGCGAGCGGTAACCGCTGCCGGGCCTGGCCGGGTCGCCCGGATCGAGCTTCACCGCGCCGCTGATCGGCATCACCAGCACGTCGCCCAGATCCGAGTGGCCGGAACCGGAAAAATGCGTATGCGAGAAGCCCATGATGCTGGAGTCGCCGTACTGGTAGCCGGCCGCCCACTTGTAGGCATGCGGAAAATCCGGCATCGCGGTGTCGGGCGACAGCTGGATCATCCCGAACGGCACCGTGGCACCGGGAAACGTGTGACCGTCGCCGCCGGTACCGATGCGCGGATCGACCTCGGCGGCGTGGCCCATTCCTGCAACGCCGGCGACACCGGCCGCGCCGGCGGGAAAGCAGATCATCGCCGCGAACACCAGCAGCAGTGGCAGCGACAACAGTCTCGATCCGGGCATCGGCCATCTCGCCATGTCATGGTGGAAGCAGACGGTAGCACTACTTTCGCGGATGCTGCAGCGCGCGATGGGTCAACCTGTGAAAACGGTTACATTGCGTGACAATCGGCTCTGTGAAGCCGGCAACCACCGACAACGGAAAACGTCCCATGGCCTTTGCCACTCCCACGCAACCACTGCGCGCCGACATCCCCGGCCATCGCAACGAGCGCTACACCTACTACCCGATGGCGCTGGGCGTATTGACCACGATCTTCTTCATCTGGGGCTTCCTGACCAGCCTCAACGACATCCTGATTCCGCATCTGAAATCGATCTTCGAGTTGGGCTACGCCCAGGTGATGCTGGTGCAGTTCACTTTCTTCGGCGCCTACTTCCTGATGGCGATGCCCGCGGGCCGACTGGTGGCCGCACTGGGCTACAAGCAGAGCATCGTCGCCGGCCTGGCGATCGCCGCTATCGGCGCGCTGGGTTTCTGGCCTGCGGCGGGCCTGCATCTGTATCCGGCGTTCCTCGGTGCGTTGTTCGTGCTGGCCACCGGCATCACCTTGCTGCAAGTGGCGGCCAATCCCTACGTGGCGCTGCTGGGGCCGGAGAAAACCAGCTCCAGCCGGCTGACCCTGGCGCAGGCGCTGAACTCGTTCGGCACCACCCTGGCGCCGCTGTTCGGCGGCCTGCTGATCCTGTCCAACGTGGTCAAGAGTCCGCTCGAACTGGCCGCGCTGGCGCCGGCCCAGCGGCTGCTCTACGACACCCAGCAGGCGCAGGCAGTGCAGTTTCCGTACATCGGGCTGGCCGTGGTGCTGTTCCTGCTGGCGGTCTTCGTATGGCTGTTCCGCCTGCCGGCGCTGACCGAAGCCACCGACAGGGGTGACCATGCGCGGCACGGTTTTGTCGAGGTGCTGCGCCATCCGCACGTGCTGTTCGGCGTGCTGGCCATTTTCTTCTACGTCGGTGCCGAGGTGTCGCTGGGCAGCTTCATGGTCAATTACCTGTCGATGCCCGACATCGGCCACATGAGCGAACAGCAGGCGGCCCACTACGTGTCCTTTTATTGGGGCGGCGCGATGGTCGGGCGCTTCGTCGGCTCGGCGCTGATGGCAAGAATCTCGCCGCGCAAGTTGCTGGCCACCTTCGCCGCGATCAATGCCCTGCTGGTGCTCACCACCATGCTCGGCGGCGGCGATGTGTCGGTGTACAGCATCATCGCGATCGGCCTGTTCAACTCGATCATGTTCCCGACCATCTTCGCGCTCGGCATCGAGCGTCTGGGACCGATGACCAGCAAGGCCTCCAGCCTGCTGATCATGGCGATCGTGGGCGGCGCGCTGATCCCCTGGCTGCAAGGCAAGCTTGCCGATCACATCGGTCTGCAGCACGCGTTCGTGCTGCCGCTGCTGTGCTACCTGTACATCGTTTTCTACGGTGCGAGCGGCTCCCAGGTGCGCTCGATCCCGCAAGAGAGCGTCTGAAACAGACTGCCAGAAACCTTAGCTCATGACCGTGCGACCCATCCTGTGTTTCGGCGAGGCACTGATCGATTTTCATGCCGCAGGCAGCGACGGCCGCGGCTTCGCGCAGCACTTCGTGCCGTTTGCCGGCGGCGCCCCGGCCAATGTCGCGGTGGCGGTGGCGCGGCTCGGCGGCGTGGCGCGCTTCGCCGGCATGCTGGGACGCGACCGGTTCGGCGATTTCCTGCTCGACAGCCTGCGCCATGCCGGCGTGGGCACCGCTGACATCGCGCGCACCGACGCGGCGAATACCGCGCTGGCGTTCGTCGCGCTGGATGCGCACGGCGAACGCAGCTTCACCTTCTATCGCGGACCCTCGGCCGATCTGCTGTTCCGGCCGGCACATTTTCGCGCCGATGCCTTCCGCGACGTGGCGGTGTTCCATGTCTGCTCCAACAGCATGACCGATCCGGCGCTGGCCGCCGCCACCCGCGAGGGCATGCAACGCGCGCACGATGCCGGCGCGCTGGTCAGCTTCGACATCAACCTGCGTCCGGCGCTGTGGCCACCCGGTGTCGATCCGCAACCGCTGTTGTGGCCGGCGCTGCATCTGGCCGATGTGGTGAAGGCGAGCGCCGAGGAATTCGCCGGCCTCGCCGTGGACGGCGAGCAGGCCGCGCTCGACCGCTTGTGGCTCGGCCGCACCCGGCTGCTGGTAGTGACCGACGGCGCACGGCCGCTGCACTGGTTCCATCCCGATGCCGAGGGCGAACTGCCCTGCTATCCGGTCGCCACCGTCGACAGCACCGCTGCCGGCGATGCCTTCGTGGGCGCCTTGCTGTGCGGGATGGCCCGGCTCGATGCCGGCCCCGACCGGCTCGATCGTCTGGTGCGCGAGCTGCCCCATCTGCACCGCATGCTGCGCTTCGCTGCCGCCGCTGGCGCATTGGCCGTGACCCGCCAGGGTTCCTTCGCCGCGATGCCGCGCGAAGATGAAGTCCTGGCTTTCATGGAGGAAAGCGCATGAGCGCAATACCTGCCATGCCGGATATCCGCTCCGCCGAGTTCCTGCGCGGCCACATCGCGCAGACGATGGCGTTCTATCACCCGCGCGCGATCGATCCGGCGGGTGGCTTTTTCCATTACTTCAAGGACGACGGCACGATCTACGATCGCCGCCATCGGCACCTGGTCAGCAGCACGCGCTTCGTCTTCGACTACGCGATGGCCGCGATCGAATTCGGCAACGCCGACTATCTCGACGCCGCGCGGCACGGCCTGCGCTATCTGCGCGAAGTGCATCGCGATCCGCGCAGCGGCGGCTACGCCTGGACGATCCGCGATGGCCGGCCCGAAGACCGCACCCACCACGCCTACGGCATGGCCTTCGTGCTGCTGGCCTATGCCTGCGCACGCCGGGCCGGAATCGCCGAGGCCGCTACGTGGATGGACGAAACCTGGCAGCTGCTGGAGCAACGTTTCTGGGACGCCGAAGCCGGGCTGTACCGCGACGAAGCCGACCCCGACTGGCGCTTCAGCGCTTACCGCGGACAGAACGCCAACATGCACCTGTGCGAGGCGATGCTGGCCGCCTACCAGGCCAGCGACGAGCCGCGCTACCTCGAACGGGCGCTCGCGCTCGCCGATCACATCACGCGCCGTCAGGCCGGCAAGGTCGACGGGCTGGTGTGGGAGCATTACGACCGCGACTGGAACATCGACTGGGACTACCACCGCGACGACCCGAAGCACCTGTTCCGACCCTGGGGATTCCAGCCCGGCCACCAAACCGAATGGGCCAAGCTCCTGCTGATCCTGGAGCCGTTGCTGCTCGAGCGCGATCGTGAGGAAAACTGGCTGCTGCCGACCGCGATGCGCCTGTTCGACACCGCGCTGGCACGCGCATGGGACCGCGTGCACGGCGGCATCTGCTACGGCTTCGCCCCGGACGGCAGCGTGTGCGACGACGACAAGTATTTCTGGGTACAGGCCGAATCGCTGACCGCCGCCGCGCTGCTGCACGCGCGCACCGGCCTGGCCGGTTACGACGATTGGTACGAAAGGATTTGGACCTACGCCTGGCAGCATTTCGTCGATCACCGGCACGGCGCCTGGTACCGCATCCTCACCCGCGACAACCGCAAGATCGACGACGAAAAAAGCCCCGCTGGCAAGACCGACTACCACACCATGGGCGCCTGTTACGAGCTGCTGCATCTGTTTGCTGCGTAGGACGTCCTGCGTTCGGAGCAGCCCTGCCTGTCGGGAGCGCACCCTGTGCGCGATGCTCTTGTGGGAGATTCTGTAGGAGCCCGCTTGCGGGCGATGCTCTTGCGAGTCCCGGACGAATTTGTCGACTGCGCAGGCAGGATGCCGGAGCGAACATCGGCGCAGCCGATGGCCCGAAGGGCGAGGCACGGGATGTGCCGAGTAACCCGAGAGGGTGCGTCCACCACCTCTCTCCG
>SCRF01000057.1 GCA_004322005.1 Rhodanobacter sp.
CTCGGGAAAAGCTCGCGGCACCGAGTCCGCTGCGCATACCCAACGCCGCCGAGGCCCGTTGTTGCTCTGCCGAGTCCCGAGTCCCGAGTCCCGAGTCCCGCCTTCCAATACAAATGTCATCGTCATTCCTCTCACTGAATATTGCTTGTCAAACTCAAAAGCGGCAGCAGGATCGCCGCCATGATGATCGCCACCATCACCGTCATCACGATGGTCAGCGCCGGCACCAGCGCGGCCAGCAGGCGGTCGATCGCGCGTTTGGACTCGAGCTCGAAGGTGTCGGCGACTTTCAGCAGCATGGCGTCGAGCTGGCCGGCTTCCTCGCCCACCTGCACCATCTGCATCGCCAACCGCGGGAAAAGTTTCGAGCGCCCGAGTGCCAGGCTCAGGCCGGAGCCATCCTTGACTTGTTCGTGCGTCTCGCTCAATGCCTTGTCCAGCGCGCAGTTGGCGGTGACCTGGCGCGCGATGGTGAGCGCACCCAGCAGCGGCACGCCGTTTTTCAGCAGCGTGCCGAGCGTGCGGGCGATCCGCGCGGTCTCCACCTTGAGCAGCAGCGGGCCGACCAGCCGCATCGTCAGCAATCGGGTATGCCAGGCCAGCCGTGCCGCCGGATCGCGCAGTCGCGCGCGCCAGCCGAACAGGCCGCCGCCCAGCAGCAACAGGATCAGCCACCACCAGGTCTGCAACGTATTGCCCAGCACCAGCACCGCCTGGGTGATCCACGGAATCGGCACCTGCATGTCCTGGAAGATCGGCACGAACTGCGGCACCACGTAGGCCAGCAGCAGCACCAGCGAACCGAGCACGCCGACCAGCAGGAACGCGGGATAGATCAACGCATTGACGATGCTGCCGCGCAGCGCATCGGCACGCTCCAGATAGTCGGCCAGCCGACGCAGGGTTTCCTCCAGCGAACCACCCGCTTCGCCGGCGCGCACCAGGCTCACATACAGCTTGGGGAACGCGCCATGTTCCTCGTCCAGCGCCACCGACAGCGAATGGCCGCCGCGCACGCGATCGCGCACCCGTTCCACCAGCTTCTTCGCGCTCTCGCCCTCGGGCAGTTCGAGCAGGATGCCGAGCGCGCGATCCAGCGGCTGGCCCGCGCCGAGCAGGGTCGCCAGCTGGTGGGTGAACTGGGCCAGCTGGTCGCCGCTGAACGGGCCGCGCCTGAACAGTGCCGCCAGTGCGCTGTCGCCCGCGGCACCGTTGGCCGGCTGCGCTTCCAGCGGGGTGTGGCCCTGGTCCTGCAGGCGCGCGACCACCTCCTCCAGGCTGGCGGCTTCCATCTGCCCCTGCAGCATTTCGCCGGCATCGTTGATGGCGCGATAGCGGAAGAGGCTCATGATGTCGGGACCGGGGGCCGCTTAGCCTTCCTGCGTGACACGCAGCACCTCCTCCAGCGTGGTGATGCCGGCTACCGCCTTGGCGATGCCGTCTTCGTACATCGTGCGCATGCCTTCGGCGCGTGCCTGCTTTTCGATCTCGCTGGCGTCCGCACGCTGCATCACCAGCCGGCGCAGCGGATCGCTCATGGTCAGGAATTCCATGATCGCGCGACGGCCGCGATAGCCGGTGGGGTTGGCCGCGCTGCTGCCCGGCCGCCACAGCCGGATCGGCCGCTCGTCGGTATATTTTTCCAGCTCGAATTGCTCGATGACTTCCGGCAGCGCCTCGTACGATGCGGCGGTTTCCGGATCGAGCCGGCGCACCAGCCGCTGCGCCAGGATGCCGTTGATGGTGGAACCGAGCAGGTAGTCCTCCACGCCCATGTCGAGCAGGCGGGTGATGCCGCCGGCCGCGCTGTTGGTGTGCAGCGTGGACAGCACCAGATGGCCGGTCAGCGCGGACTGGATGGCGATGCGGCTGGTTTCCAGATCACGCATCTCGCCGATCATGATCACGTCCGGGTCCTGCCGCATGATCGAGCGCAAGGCGCCGGCGAAATCCAGCCCGATCTGCGGCTTCACCTGGATCTGGTTGATCCCTTCGAGCTGGTATTCGACCGGATCCTCGACCGTGATGATCTTCACGTCGGGGGTGTTGATCTGCGACAGCGCGGTGTACAGCGTGGTGGTCTTGCCCGAGCCGGTCGGGCCGGTGACCAGCAGGATCCCGTGCGGGCGCTGCAATACGTCGACGAAGCGCTGCTGGAAGTGGTCGGTGAAGCCCAGCGAGGCGAAATCGAACACCACCGATTCGCGATCCAGGATACGCATCACCACCGACTCGCCGAAGCTGGTCGGCACGGTGGACACGCGCAGGTCCAGCTCCTTGCCCTGCACGCGCAGCTGGATGCGCCCGTCCTGCGGCAGCCGGCGTTCGGCGATGTTGAGCTTGGCCATGATCTTCACGCGCGAGATCACCGCTGCGGTGGAACTGGACGGCGGTGCCTCCACTTCATGCAGCACGCCGTCGATGCGGTAGCGCACTTTCAGCCGGTTTTCGAACGGTTCGATGTGTACGTCCGATGCACGCTGCTCGACCGCGCGCTGCAGGATCAGGTTGACCAGCCGGATGACCGGAGCCTCGGAGGCGAGGTCGCGCAGGTGCTCGACGTCGTCCTCCTCCGCCGCACTGCCGTCGAGGTTCTCCACGATGGTGCCCATCGCCGAGCGGCCAGTGCCGTAATAACGCTCGATCAGGCCGTCGATTTCCGAACGCAGGCCCACCCGCAGCGCCACCGGCCGCCCCGCGGCCATACTGACCGCCTGCAGCGGGTACGGATCGGCCGGATCGGACACGATCAGCGCCAGCCCGTGCGTCTCGTCGTGCACCGGCACCACATGCTGCTGCTTGAGAAAGCGCGGCGACACCTCGAGATCGACCGGCGGCAGCTCCGGCGCATCGCGCGCAGCCAGCAACGGCACCTGCAGCAGCTGCGCCCACGCCTCGGCCAGATCGCGCTCGGACACCAGCCCGAGCCGCGCCATCAGGGTGGTCAACGTGCCTTCGGCGGATTCCTCGTGCAGCCGCCGGGCACGCCCCAGGTCGCTGTCCTTCAGGCGGCCGCGCGCCACCAGCAACGCGCAAACCTCCGCTTCGCGGTCGTTCGCGGCCATGCCCGTCGCGCCCACCGCCGGCTCAATGGCTGCCGACATTCTGCACCCCGCTCAATCCAGGCGAAAAGCCGTCCGCGCCCATGCGGCAGACGGCACGCGCCATTGTTATCACATCCGGCCGGCATCGGGCGAACCTCGTCCGACGCGACACCATGGCTCCCGCCCGATGGACCAGACCCGGGCGCACCGTCCATTGTGCCGCCTGCACACCTGCACAGGGGGATCCGCGGCCTGGGAATATTTCGGATATCGCTGCGCGCGCACTTCCCCAGCCACCCCGCTCGGTCGCCGCGCCGGGATTACAGCTTGTAGAACAGGCCGATACCGGCGACCCGGCATGCAGAGTCGAAGCAGCCTCTCTTGCATGTCAGTCGACGTCTGGGACAATCGTCGCTATGGAAACCCCGCCGGATCACATGCAGCTGCTCGATATCGGCGCCAATCTCAGCCACGAATCGTTCCGGCCCGATCTGGACGCGGTGCTGCAGCGCGCGCGTGCGCATGGGGTGACGCGGATGATCGTCACCGGCGCCTCGAGCCACGGCAGCGAGCACGCCCTGGCCCTGGCCCACCGGCACCCGGGCACGCTGTTTGCCACCGCCGGGGTGCATCCGCATCACGCGATCGACTATGACGACGCCACCGACGCGCGATTGCGCGAGCTGGCGCGCGACAGCGCGGTGCGCGCGATCGGCGAGACCGGGCTGGACTACAACCGCAACTATTCGCCGCGCGAAGTGCAGCTGACGGCGTTCGAGCGCCAGCTGCAGATCGCCGTGGATGCGAACAAGCCGGTATTCCTGCACCAGCGCGATGCGCATGGCGATTTCATCGCGTTGCTGCGGCGCTACCGCGACAGGTTGCCTGGTGCGGTGGTGCACTGCTTCACCGACAGCGGCGAGGCATTACACGACTATCTGGCGCTGGACTGCCACATCGGCATCACCGGCTGGATCTGCGACGAGCGCCGCGGCACCCATTTGCGCGGACTGGTGCGCGAGATTCCGGCCGACCGGCTGATGATCGAGACCGATGCCCCCTACCTGCTGCCACGCACGGTACGGCCGATGCCGGCGCACCGGCGCAACGAACCGATGTACCTGCGCCACATCTGCGAGGAAATCGCCCGCGATCGCGGCGAACCGGCCGAGGTCGCGGCGGCAAACAGCACGGCGACGGCGGAGGCGTTCTTCGGCCTGGCGCACGCCGCGGACTCTGCGCAACCGTAGGAGCGCACCCTGTGCGCGAATGCTTTGCTTTTGTAGAGCGGCTTCAGCCGCGATGCTTTTGCTTCATGGCGTATAAGAGCATCGCGGCTGAAGCCGCTCCTTGTACCAGGAGATACCGCAAAGCATTCGCGCACAGGGTGCGCTCCTACGGCAGCAGCGTGCGGGTCTCGCCCGACGCCAGCCCGTCCAGCGCGTATTCGCCGATCCGCACGCGGATCAGCCGCAGGGTCGGAAACCCCACCGCGGCGGTCATCCGTCGTACTTGCCGGTTGCGCCCCTCATGCAGCGTGAGGCTGAGCCAGCTGGTGGGTAGGTGCTGGCGAAAACGCACGGGCGGGTCGCGTGGCCACAGCCAGTCCGGCGCAGCGGTCTGTTCGGCGGCGGCCGGCAGGGTCGGGCCGTCGCTCAGGCGCATGCCGCGGCGCAATGCCAGCAAGGCGGTATCGTCAGGCTCCCCTTCGACCTGCACCAGATAGGTCTTGGCCTGCTTGTGGCGGGGATCGGTCAACCGATGCGCCAGCCGCCCATCGTCGGTCAGCAGCAACAGGCCCTCGCTGTCCCGATCCAGCCGTCCGGCGGCATAGACGTTCTTTTGCCGGACATGATCGGCCAACGTGCGGCGGCCATCCGCAGCGGTGAACTGGCACAGCACGCCGTACGGCTTGTTCAGTGCGATCAGCATGGGTGGGCGGAAACGCCGGGCATCACGTCGCCACTTTAGTCCCCGGTGCCGTGCACTGAACTTGCCGGTGCCGGCGCCACGGGCTTGACGAAGCGCAGGGTCATCCGGTCGGATTCGCCGATCGCCAGATATTTCGCCTTGTCCTTCTCGCCGAGAGCGAGCGTGGGCGGCAAGGTCCAGACACCTTTCGGATAGTCTTTCGTATCGCTCGGGTTGGCATTGATCTCGCTGCTGTCCTGTAGCGTGAACCCCGCGTCGATGGCCAGTTTCACCACGTAGCGGGTCGGCAGGTAGCCGCTCTTGACGACCGTTGCCAACGAGGCGCCGTCATCCGCACGGTGATCGACCACGCCCAATACGCCGCCGGGCCTGAGCACGGCGTAGAACGCCTTGAACATCGCCGGGGCGGTATTGGCCATGACCCAGTTGTGCACATTGCGGAAGGTCAGCACCAGATCGGCCGAGGCAGGTGGGCCGAACACCGGCGCCTTCGGGTTGAACTCGACGAATTGCGCGCGTCCATAATGTACCGTGTCGGCGGCAAACTTCCGATGCAGGACATCGTGGTCGATGCGCGCCTCGCCAGCACCGGATGGCGCCTGCACGGCGGCGATGTAGTGTCCGTTGTCGTGCAGCAACGGTGCCAGAATCTCGCTGTACCAGCCGGCACCGGGCGTAATCTCGATCACCGTCTGATCCGGCTGGATGCCGAAAAACTGCAAGGTGGCCTTGGGGTGGCGATACACGTCGCGGGCGCGGTTGGCTGCCGAGCGCCAGTTGCCGGCCAGCACACTGTCGAGCTGCGTGGCGGTGAAATCGCTGGCGCTGGTCGGCGGTACCAGCTCGCCGGTCGGCTGATCCTGCCCGCTCGAAGCAGCCGTCGCCATTTGCGCCAGACATGGTGCGGTCCATCCGGCCGATGCCGCCAGCAGCAGCGCGGCCCATACCTTGCCGAAACGACGGACTCTCGCCGTGCCTGCTTCCTGCTGGCCGGTCCTGACCCTGCGATTCATCGACAAGCTCCTGGCATGTTGATCCTTGATGCCCACAAGATACCGGGATTGGTGAAAGAGGGCAGCAAGTTCCTGCTTGATGTCGAGCTTACCCTCGTGCCGGGCAATGGAGTACCGAACGGATGACCTTGCCCGCGTGCATCACTTCAGATCACTCGTAGGAGCCCGCTCGCGGGCGATGCTCTTCCCGAGTCCAGCGTCCCAAGTCCCGAGTCCAGCGTCCCGAAAGCACAAGAGCATCGCCCGCGAGCGGGCTCCTACGACGGGGGGCCTATCAGCGGTGCCGCGGCAACGTCGGGCGCGCCGATGCTGCTGCCCGATGCCGGGGCGGCATCCTGGTCCTCCGGCGACTCCACCGCATAGCCCTGCGCCTTGAGCCTGTCCAGGTAGCCACCGGGCGACAGCAGTTCCCTCATCGGCAGCATCGCGAAGGTCTGCCGGTTTGCCTGCAGTGCCGCGCCCGCGGCGGCCAACCAGGCGGCTTCGAGCCGGGCCGGCAGATCGTCGAGACCGAGCTGGTGCGCGAAGCCGGCATCGGCGAGCGCGGAAACGCAGACGCTGCGGCGATCGCTGTCGGGCAGCTGGCGCAGCGCCTGCAGATCGCCGGTAGCCCAGGCGTTGGCGCGCGCCGTAATCGCCGGCATGTCCTGCTCGATGCTGTCCATGGTGCGGCTGAAGCATTCGGTATCGTTGACCCCGGAACGCTTGAACGCCCTGATCGCCGCACGTGGCTTCTCGATGACCGCCCGATACGTGACCGGGATTTCCTTCACACCGAACTGTTTGGACAGCGCATCCACGGTATCCCCGACACCGCCGGAATTGCTCAGGCCGTTGGCCTTGAGTGCCTTCTTGTACAGCTTCTGCGCGGCAAAGATCGGCCGCCAGCGTTCGATGCCGCGGTCGTGGCCCAGATACTTCTGCTTGAGCACCTGCCAGCGCGCGTACTCCGGTGCGGGAAGCACCTGCTGCAGCGTTTCGCCGTGGTCGTTCTTGCGGGCGCTGTAGGCAGCGGGCAGCAGGAACAGCTTGCCGAAAAATCCGATGTCGGCCTTCAGCTTCAACGACGGCGCCAGCAGCACCTGCTGCGACTGGCGGATCACCTGCGCCAGATCGTGCGACTCCCACTGCATCTGCCGCGGCAGCGGCGACAGCGTACCCAGCACCCACATCACGTGATCGCCCCGCGACACCTTCCACATACCGGGCCCCGGCTGCACGCCGCTGACCACGATCGTGGGCAGGTCGGCCGCGTTGGATTTCAGCGGTGGCGCCGTGGCAGCCGTCGATTGCGCGAACACCGGCGCAGCGCCACCCAGCGCCAACAGGAAAAGCACACGGGTCAGACGCATCGGGGATGTTCCATTTCGGCAGGCGGGCATTGTCGCAGGACCATCCTGACTCGCGCCTTTCCGTCCTCAGCGCGGCAGCCGCGACGCGGCCGGATACGGCGGCACATCGACATAGTCGCCGGCGCGCAGGCGCGCCTGCAACGCGCACCACCAGGCCGGATCGAAGATCTCGCCATGCGCCTCGCACAGGGCTTCGCGCAGCGGTGCCGCCACACCGAGAAAATTGACGAACAGTTCGGGAAACACGTCCTCCGGCGCCGCGTATACCGCATCCTGCAGCGGTCGCGTTTCGTCGTCCTCGTGCATCCGCGGCAGTGCGCGGAAATGGCATTCGCCGAGCGTGCACAGTTCGTCGTAGTCGTAGAACACCGCACGGCCGTTGCGCGAGATGCCGAAGTTCTTCAGCAGCAGGTCGCCGGGAAAGATATTGCTGCCGGCCAGGTCCTTGATCGCCTGGCCGTAGTCGCGCATCGCCTGGCAGGCCGCGTCGTGACCGACCTCGCGCACGTACAGATCCATCGGGCGCAGCCGGTGTTCGACATAGCAGTGCGCCACCACCAGCTCGTCGCCATCCACGCGCACGCTGTCGGCGCAGCTCTCCAGCAGTTCGCCGCACAAGGCGGGATCGACCTGGCGCAGCGGGAAGCGCAGCTGGCGAAACTCCTGCGCATCGACCAGCCGGCCGACGCGATCGTGATGGAACACCAGCCGGTATTTCTCCTCGACCTGCCGGCGCCCGGTCTCCTTCGGCCAGGCGAAGCGGTCGCGGATGACCTTGAACACCACCGGCAGGTCGCGCAGGGTGAATACCTCCATCACCATGCCGCGCTTGCCCTCGGCGCGCACCAGCTGCTCCTGCGGATGGATCGCCAGATGGCCGAACACGCGGCGGTAGCGCTCGGTCTTGCCCTGGCGGGCGCGGCCGAGCACGGTGTACAGCTCCTCCAGCGGCTTGTGCGGCAACAGCGCATGCAGGAACGCCACCACCGCCCCCACATTGCCGATGTCGGCGTGGAAGTAACTGCGCGCGTAGCCGAACAGGATCGAGATCTGCTCCGGCGCGGTCAGCAGCGCATCCACGCGCACGCCGTCGGCCTCGTGCAGCAGCGCAATCAGCAGCGGGTGGCGCCGCCCGCCACCGCGCCAGCGGCCGACCAGATAGGCACGTCGTTCCCGATAGAACACCGTATCGAGTATGTGCAACTCTTCGATCGTGGCGAAGCCTTCGTCGCGTTGCCGCTGCCGCAGGGTGGCGGCCAGCCGTGCCGCGCAGCCGGGCAGATCGCGATAGGCCGATGCATGCGCATGTTCGCGCAGCAGCCGGGTGCAGACCGCGGCCAGGTCGTCGCCCGCCAGCACATAGCGCCGGTGCGGCGCGGCATCGCTGGGTTCGGTATAGGGCGCACGGTCCAGCGCCACGAATTCGATGTCCGCCGCCACGCCCTCGGTGCGAAAGCGGCGCCGCGACAGCGAATTGAACCAGGTCTTGTACAGTTCGCGATCGGCCAGCGCGGCCAGCAGGCCATCATAGAGCTGGCGCAGGGTTGCCCACAGCGCTCGCGAGCGCACCCGGTCGTCCAGCAGCCCGTCGAGCCGGTCCAGCGTCTCGCCGATGCACTCGTCGTACAGGTCGATGCGCGCGTCGGCATCGCGCCGCGCCAGCTGCCAGTCGCGCCGCTCGAAGCGGCGCCGGGCGCGCCGGGTGATGTCGGCGAAGCGCGCATTGTAGTCGGCGAAGCCATCCAGAATCAGCGCCGCCGCCGCATGCGCCTGCGGATCGGTGGAGGCGTTGGCGCTGTCCATGGATTTCATCCATCGCAGTTTAGCCGCTGCGTTGGGCAGTCGTGGGGGGCGAGTGTTGGGTGGCTCTAGGGCACCTCGAATAACCCCGATTTGTAGGAGCGCACCCTGTGCGCGAAATCAGGCGTCGAGGTAATCTGGTTTTCGCGCATAGGGTGCGCTCCAAAGGCAAAAGAAAAAAGCGGGGCGCCGAAGCGGCCCGCTTTTTTGCCGTCCGAACGGGGCGGGCTACATCGCCGCGATCAGCGCGTCGCCGAACTCCGAGCACTTCACTTCCCGGGCGCCTTCCATCATGCGGGCGAAGTCGTAGGTGACGGTCTTGGCGGCGATCACCTTGTCCATCGCCGCGATGACCGCATCGGCCGCCTCGTTCCAGCCCAGATGCCGCAGCAGCAGCTCGCCGGAGAGGATCAGCGAACCGGGGTTGACCTTGTCCTGGCCGGCGTACTTCGGCGCGGTGCCGTGGGTTGCCTCGAACACCGCGTGGCCGGTGACGTAGTTGATGTTGCCGCCCGGCGCGATGCCGATGCCGCCGACTTCCGCCGCCAGCGCGTCGGAGATGTAGTCGCCGTTCAAGTTCAGCGTGGCGACCACGTCGTACTCGGCGGCGCGGGTCATGATCTGCTGCAGGAACGCATCGGCGATCACGTCCTTGACCACGATCTCGCGGCCGGTGTCCGGATTCTTGAAGCTCATCCACGGGCCGCCGTCGACTTCCACCGCACCGAACTCGTTCTTCGCCAGCGCATAGCCCCAGTCGCGGAACGCGCCCTCGGTGAACTTCATGATGTTGCCCTTGTGCACCAGCGTCACCGAGCGGCGATCGTTGTCGACCGCGTACTTCAACGCCGCGCGCATCAGCCGCTCGGTGCCGTCTCTGGAGACCGGCTTGATGCCGATGCCGGAGCACTCGGGGAAGCGGATCTTCTTGTAGCGGTCCGGGAAATGCTCCTTCATCAGCGCCATGAATTTCGCCACCTCGGGCGTGCCTTCGGCGAATTCGATGCCGGCGTAGATGTCTTCGGTATTCTCGCGGAAGATCACCATGTCCACCGCCTCGGGTTTCTTTACCGGCGAGGGCACGCCCTTGAACCAGCGCACCGGGCGCAGGCAGGTGTACAGGTCCAGTTGCTGGCGCAGCGCCACGTTGAGTGAGCGGATGCCGCCGCCGATCGGCGTGGTCAGCGGACCCTTGATCGAAACCAGATAGTCGCGGCAGGCCTGCACGGTTTCGTCCGGCAGCCAGCTGCCGGTTTCGTTGAAGGCCTTCTCGCCGGCGAGCACTTCCATCCAGTGGATCGTGCGCCTGCCGCCGTAGGCCTTGGCCACCGCCGCATCCAGCACGCGTACCGAGGCACGCCAGATGTCCGGGCCGATGCCGTCGCCTTCGATGAACGGCACGATCGGGTTGTCCGGCACGGTGAGCTTGCCGTCGGCAAGGGTGATCCTGGCGCCGTCGGCCGGCACGCTGGGTCTGTGGTCAGTCATGGATATCTCCTGGGAAAGGCACGGCACTTATGGCGCCGGTCAGCATAAAGCACAAGCGCACGTTTTGATCCCCGATAGCTTAAGCGATCGCACCTGCCGCACTGAACGTCTGAACACGTTTCTACCTGTCATTACGGCCTGCTCGACAGCGTCGGCGTGCCAGCGGTGAGACAACATGCCGCACACAGGCTCAAGAAAATTTCCGCGCGACCGATACCGATAACTGACGCGATTGGTACTTGCAAAGCTCGTCATCCCCCGGACTCCCCTCACATGGTGTTCCTTCAGCAATGCACGATGACGCCACATGAAGGCCGAACGGATTCTCCTGGCACTTGCCGATGTCGCCACCGCTGAAACGGTCGCCGGACAGCTTGCGGCGGCCGGTTACCCGGTGGTGTGTGCCCGCGACGCCGCCGACGCGCTCGACCTGGCACGGGCGAACCCGCCCGCGCTGGTGCTGCTGGATCAACAGCTGGCCGACACCGGCAGCGTTGCACTGCTGCAGCATTTCAAGGCCGATCCGCGACTGAGCGGTGCGTTCGTGGTGTTGCAGCGCTCCCCCGGCACCAGCGGTCACACCGCGCAATCGCTGCAGGCCGACGCCTGCATCCATGCGTTCAGCACCCGGATCGGGCTCGACGATCTTGTCGCCAGCTGGCTGCAGCTGCGCCGCACCGCGGCCACGCTGCAGGAACTGATCGCGCATCAGCATCCGCCACAGCTGGAAGCGGAACACGCGATCATCCTGGAACGGATTGCGCTTGGCGCGCCCCTGACCGACGTGCTCACCGAGCTGGCACGGGTCGTCGAACGGCAATGCCCCGGGACACTCTGCGCGATCCTGCAGACGGACCATGACCGCGCGCAACTGCGCATGGGCGCCGCACCCAGCCTGCCGCCGTCATTCGCGCGGGCGGTCGACGGCATGCCGATCGGCCCGGATACCGGCTCCTGCGGCACCGCGGCGCACGAGCGTCGCACCGTGGTAGCGACCGACATCGCCAGCGATCCACGCTGGCGGAATGGCCGGCAACTGGCGCTGGAGCACGGCCTGCGCGCCTGCACGTCGCTGCCGATGTTCGACGACGATGGCCGCGTGCTGGGCACGCTGGCCCTGTATTCGCGCACGCCGAACCAGCCGACCGCCCGGGCCGTGGATCTGCTCGAGTCGTGCGCGCACATCGCCGGCATCGCCATCGCGCGGCAGCGGGTGGAAGACAGCCGGCGCGCCGGCGCCAGCCTGCTGCACACGGCCCGGACCATCGTCGATCTGGGCTACTGGAGCTGCGACCTGCAGACCGGCCACATGGTGTGGTCGGCGGACGCCTGCCGCCTGTTCGGCGTTGCCGCGCAGGCACTGGACGGCAGCGCCAAGGCATTTCTCGCCAGCGTTCATCCGGAGGATCGCGACCGCGTGCGGCAGGCCACTTCCCGGGCGATCGATGGCCGGCAGCCGGTCGAGACCGAATACCGCATCTGCCGGCCCGACGGCGTCGAGCGCGTGATGTTCTCGCGCTGCGACGTGGTGCGCGCCGACGACGGCACCACGCTGCGCGTGGCCGGGGTGGTGATGGACGTCACCGTGGCGCGGCGCACCGCCTCCGCCCTGAGCGAAAGCGAGCAGCGCTACCAGTCGCTGTTCTCGCAGAATCCGGACGCGGTCTATTCGCTCGACCTCGACGGAAATTTCCTCAGCGTCAACCCGGCCTTTACCCGCCTCACCGGCTACAGCGAGCAGGAGATCCGCGAACTCGGGGCTCGGCCGCTGGTATCGGCGACATCGACCCCGCTGACCGACGCCCAATTCAGCCGGGCGGCCGGGGGCCAGGCGGTCACCTATGAAGCGGAATGCATCGCCAAGGACGGTCGCCGGTTCCAGGCGATGGTCACCAACGTGCCGATCGTGGTGGACGGGCGGATCGTGGGCGTCTATGGCATCGCCAAGGACATCACCGAGCGCAAGCGCGCCGAGGAACACCTGCGGGCAACCCGCGAACGCATGCAGATGGCCAGCCAGATGGCGCGCCTGGGGGGCTGGGAGATCAGCGTGCGGGGCGATCGGGTGAGCTGGTCGGACGAGGTCTGCGCCATCTTCGAACTGCCGCCCGGAACCCTGCCGAGCAAGGGCGACGGCCTGCGCCGCTACGCGCCGGAATACCGTGCCCGCGCGCACGCCCTGTTCATGGCCTGCGCACGCGACGGCACCCCGTTCGACGAGGAACTGCAGATCGTCGCCGCGCACGGGCGCCGGGTGTGGGTGCGCAGCATCGGCCAGGCGGTGCGCGACGAAAGCGGCGCCGTGGTGCGGGTGCAAGGCGTGCTGCAGGACATCACCTCGCGCAAGGTCGACGAGCAGAAGATCCAGCACCTCGCGTTCTACGACCCGCTCACCGGCCTGCCCAATCGCCAGCTGCTGCTCGACCGGCTGCAGCAGGCGCTGACCTCGCACGCACGCAGCGGGAGATGCGGCGCGCTGCTGTTCATCGACATGGACAACTTCAAGGCGCTCAACGACACGCTCGGCCACGCCAAGGGCGACCAGCAGCTGATCGAGGTGGCGCGCCGGCTGGGCAGCCTGATCCGCAACAACGACACCGTGGCGCGGCTGGGCGGCGACGAATTCGTGGTGATGCTGGAAGGTCTGGACGGCAGCCTCGCCAAGGCCGCGATCCAGGCCAAGTCGATCGCCGAAACCCTGCTTGCCGCGCTCGGCCTCTCCTATCAGCTGGACAGTTTCAACCATCACGGCTCGGCCAGCATCGGCGTCACGCTGTTCCACGATACCGGCGACAGCACCCACGAACTGCTCAAGCGCGCCGACATGGCGATGTACCAGGCCAAGGCCGCCGGCCGCAACACCGTGTGCTTCTTCGACCCGAATATGCAGGCTGCCGTCAACGCCCGCGTGGCGCTGGAAGCGGATCTGCGCGAAGGCCTGCAACACCAGCATTTCCAGCTGTTCTACCAGCCCCAGGTGGACCGCTCGGGCCGCACCACCGGCGTCGAGGCGCTGCTGCGCTGGAACCACCCGCGCCGCGGCCTGATCTACCCGGATGCCTTCATCGCGCTGGCCGAGGAAACCCGGCTGATCCTGCCCCTGGGCCAGTGGGTGCTGGAAACCGCCTGCCGGCAGCTGGCCACGTGGTCGAGCGTACCGGCCCGGGCGGGCCTCGACATATCGGTCAACGTCAGCGCCCGCCAGTTCCATCATCGCGGCTTCGTGCAGCAGGTGATCGACACCCTCGAGCGCAGCGGCGCGAATCCGGCCCGACTCAAGCTGGAGCTGACCGAAAGCCTGCTGCTGACCGACGTCGACGAGGTGGTCGAGAAGATGACCACGCTCAAGGCCCGCGGCGTGGGCTTTTCGCTGGACGACTTCGGCACCGGCTATTCGTCGCTGTCCTACCTGAAACGCCTGCCGCTGGACGAACTGAAGATCGACCGCTCCTTCGTCAACGACGTGCTGACCGACGCCAACGATGCCGTGATCGTGCGCAGCATCGTGGCGCTCGGCCAGAGCCTGGGCCTGACGGTGCTGGCCGAAGGCGTGGAAACCGAGGGGCAGCGCGATTTCCTCACGCGGCACGACTGCCATGCCCACCAGGGCTACCTGTTCTCCCGGCCGATACCGGTCGACCAGTTCGAAACCTGGTTCGCGCGGCAGGCGCTGGCGGCGTGATCGGGCGGGTGCCGCATGGGCGCTGACCGCCGGCGATGGCAGAGCGAAAATCAGCGCATCATCCGGGCAGGTAGCGTTCCGCATCCGTCCGCACATCAAGCCGCCTCGTATAGCCCCAGCACCTGTAGGAGCGCACCCTGTGCGCGAAAGCTCTTTGGGCAGCCGTGACAAGAGCCATCGCGCACAAGGTGCGCTCCAAGTGCCAGTTGTTCGATATTTCCACGAGTGGGCGACATCCTCCGGGCACCGTTAGGATCGCGGTCGGCCGATAAAAACCAGGGCGCGATCCACGCCTTACACCATGGGTTGATCGCGGGCGTGTGTGCAGGCGACGTACAGCAAATGGCGTTCGATGAAGGTATCGACGATGCGCAAGTCCATCAGTGTTTGAACTCAGGAATGGCGCGCACCATGAACTCGTCAAACAGCGGCACGGTGAACGCCATGTCGCCGTGCGCCGGGCTATAGATCATCCCTTTCTTGATCAACTTGGCGCGCACGGGCCCTAGTGCATTGACCTTTACACCCAGCACGTCGGCGATGTCACTGGTGCGGTGGGCATCGGGACCAAGCTCTGCCATGGCCCGCAAGAAGTGCTTTTCGCCGGGCGTCAGACGTTCGTATCGGACGCGAAAGAAGTTCTGATCCAGCCGCGGAATGACGGCTGCCGTAGCCCGATTCACCGTATCGAGCGCGATCAAACTGGAACACGCCAGGTTCCACGACTGGTAGCCCCATTCCTGCAGAAAATAGGGATAGCCCTTGGTCAACCGGAAAATTTCCTCCAGAGCATCCGGCTCGAAAGAGACGGCAGCCGCCTGCGCGGGGTCCTGCAATGCCTTGGCCGCATCCGCCTGCGACAGCGCACCAATATCGGGAAAGGCAAACAACCGCTCGGCATACGACTTCGACTCGCCCGCCAGACCGGGAAGGATCGGCAGGCCGGCACCCAGCAACACCATGGGCAGCTGTCGCTGCTGCACCTTGTGCATGGCCATGATCAGCGCGCCCAACTCCTTGGAGTTGAAGTACTGCACCTCGTCGATCAGCACGGCTACCGCGCTGCCGCGCTCCTTGGCGGCCTCGGCGACTGCCAGAAACAGGTCCGGCAAGTCGATTTCCAGGTCACCGCTGTCCGCCACGCCCTTCTCCGGATCGATATCCAGCCCGATATCGACGTCACCTACCGTGACCTTGATGGCACCGACAAAGCTGCGCAGCACCGCCAGCCCGCGCCGGACCTTGTCACCAGCACCGGCAAGCCGATCCAGATCGAACAGAAGGCGCCGCAGATACGGCGCCAGGACGGGGCCAAGGCGCTTGTCCTCGTGGGCCTCGATGGCGATCGTGCGATAGTCCTGCGCGTCAGCCATGCGTTCGATTTCATTGAGCAACACGGTCTTGCCGACACCGCGCAGACCGGTCAGCAGCATGCTTTTTTCGGGGCGGCCGAGCTTTACCCGCCCCAGTAGGATCCGCGCCTGTTCCAACACGGGATCGCGCCCCACCAGCTCCGGCGGCGGCGCGCCAGCTCCAGGGGAAAAAGGATTCTTGATCGGATCCATCACAGGCCCCCAGGGATTTCTAGCCAAATATAGCCGCATGTCGCTATACATAGATAGACTTTGCTAGGAACCTGTCGGGCTTTTGCCACGGCCTTTCTTCGGCATTTTCTTGCCGATGTGTTTCCACAGCTCGCGGAATTTGGGCATCTCGTTGCCGGCCACTGGCACGCGCAGCAGCCTGACGATGCCGCATTCGATAGCGTCCGTCATCGAGAAGTCGCTCGTCGTCCACGGAAACAACGTGTCTTCGGCATAGCCGGAACCGCTCACGAAGAACGGCGTGGCGGACAGGGTCATGACGCAATTGACGCCGAGTTGGCGATTGACAACTTCCAGCCCCGAACACCATCCCCCGCAAAATCTCAGTCCATGAGATGATCCAGGCTTACGTTGCGCATGGACGAATCCTTCAGGGGGATACGCAATGCAACGGCGCCACTTTCTCGCTCACCTGTCGCAGACACTGGCCACTCTCGGCCTGCTGCCCGCTGCGTCCAGCGCGCACCCACTCCCCGGTACCACGAAACGCCTGCACCTGCAGGACTGCCGCATCGCCGGCAGTCAGTACTACGACGCCCACGCCGTGCTGCCGCAACTGCACCCCGGCGACCCGCTGCAGCTGCGCCGCCAGCACAACAACCCCCACGACGACCGCGCCATCGCAGTGCTCTGGCGCGAGCGCAAACTCGGCTATCTGCCCCGCCTGGACAACACTGTTGCCGCATCCCTGCTCGACCGCGCGCACGAACTCCATGCAGAAGTCATCGGCATCGACGATCTGCAAGAGGGGTGGGAGCCGGTGCGGTTGCGGGTGTGGATTCACTATCGGAACGGCGCATCAAGCCGTCCGACCACGTCCGCAAAAAATCCCGCCGACCTGCGGCAAGCGATGTCAGCACACGGCAAAGCAGCCCTTGGTTCAAACCGATCGACGTATACTTGAAATCACATTTGCACGTCACCGCCAACGAGGCCCGCCATGCAATCGAAACTTACTCTACGCATCGACGAGCGACTCATCCGGCGAGCCAAGCAGCAGGCACAAGCCAGGGGAACTTCCGTCTCCGCACTGGTAGCCGGCTATTTCATTGCTCTGGGTGCGGAGCAGAACGGTCGAGAGCCGACGCCGATCGCGCAGCGCCTCCGCGGCGTACTGCACGACGCATCGGTCAGTCGGGAAACCTACCGCGAACATCTGCAGGAAAAGCACGAAATCCAAAAAAGTTAGGTTCATTTGCTTTTGCTTCAGAGACATGCTCTTATGGCGATAGGGACGTCGCCGGCCCCATTGAAGTATTTGCTTTTGATTCAGCTTGTAAGCACTTGATCCAAGCCTCCGGCGACGTCCTCACTTCTGAAGGAGGTCGCCCGTGATGCCGCCCGCTCCGCAGCTCTTGTTCGATGTCAACATCCTGTTGGACGTGCTCCTGGACCGGAAACCCTGGGCTGAACCTGCAACAGAATTGCTGTCGCTCTGCGAGCGTAAAGTGGTTCGTGGCTGTTGGTGCGCCGCATCGGTAGGTACGGTCTATTTCCTGGCCAAGCGCGAGTTGGGGCCGCGCCGCGCGCGCGGGGTCGTGGACGACCTCATGCATATCCTTCGCGTACTGCCCGTGGACGAATCGATAATCATTGAAGCCGTGCATGGCGATTGGCCCGACCTCGAAGACGCGATCGTCCATGCCTGCGCAAGGAAGGCAGGCGTCACTTATCTGGTAACGCGCAATCCCAAGGACTATCGAAAAGCATCGCTGGAAATCTGCGATCCGGACAGCCTGCTGTCGGCCCTGGTGCCACCAAAAGGACGGCACCCATGAACTGTTCCGATTACTACAGCCACTTCCCCAGGCAATGCGGTCAGCCTGATGCGTCGAGTTCCGTCATGCTCAATCCGGCGGCTGTCGCATTGATCAGGGAGCCGCGCGTCGAATCCTGCCGATTTCGTCTGCGTGGCGCTCAATCTTCCCCGCGACATCCGGACGAGTACGTCCGACAACCTAGCCATGACACGGTGCGGTGCGCGGCGCACCTGGGGCGCACTTGGAAGAAGACACGCGTAAAGGCAAGTGAAGACGGAAACCATGCCTGAGCACCCGGTTGAACGCGTCGGAAATACCCGAGGCGATGTGAAACACGAGCAATCTGAAAAAGGGGAATTGAAATGAAAGAGACGCTGACACTGGAGAAACTCAACGGCGCCCTGACGGGCGGGGCGGCGGCTTTTCGTAGCAGAGCGACGCTGCAGCCAGCCGGCGGTCCAGGCGATAAGGTTTTTCCACCAACCTATGCCGGCGCTGTGTACGCAACGGAGATGCGCCGGGTGCCGGGGCATGACAACCCGGTGGAATGTGTGCTGCTGGACAGTGTGCAGAGCCAGGCAAACCGTATGGAGGAGGCGCTGCAGCGGGCGGTGGATGACGGACGGCTGAAGCTGCCGGTGATCGAGGTGGACTTTTCTGCTTACTTTCCCGGCGAGGACAAGCCTGCAGATATGCGCTTGCTCGATCCGGTAGGCAAGATCAGCTCGTTGCAGGCACCACACCGCATCGCCGACGCGATCCTGCGCGACAGCCTGCTGGATGGAACGCCGTTTCGTCAGTCTTCAGTCGGCAAGGCGATCGATCGCGTGAGTCTCCAGAACGCAACACCACTGTTCGAGCTATGCCCCACGGCGCTGCTCTTTGGCATGTGGGACTCCACCGGACCCAAGGGCGGCCTGGGCGCCAAATTCGAGCGCGCGATGGTCAGCGAGATCGTTGGCATCGGGGCGGTTTATGGCACGAGGACGAGCAGTCGGGTAGATCCCGTCATTCACAAGAATCCACCGCTCTATGAGACAGCTTCCGGCGAATGGACAGCCCTTGAGTCTGACGCGGTTAAGGAAGGAAAAGACCAAAAGCCCAAGAAGTACGAAAAGAAACTGTCGAAGCTCAACCTAGGAAATGTGACGCCAGACTTTTCACGCTACTCCTCGGACAGTATTTCGAAAGAGAACCGCGAGACCATTGATGTTATGCGGGCGGATGGCAGTTACATCACAGGAGGGCGAATTGCTCCCGGTGGTGTGACCATCGCATCCGCCGAGCAAACGATCGTGATCTCGCTGCCAGCGTTGCGTCGGCTGCGATTCCCGGATGCGCAAGGTAACCACGGCGCGGAACGAGACAATGCGGCGCGAACAGTGCTGGCGGCGCTGGGCCTGTGTGCGGCGGCACTGGCCGACGACGCAGGCCTGGATCTGCGTTCGCGCTGCCTGCTGTATCCGGAAACGGACCTGACGTGGGAGCTACTTGACCGCAAGGCGGGCGGCGAATTCACGCTATCCGCCGACGACGCAGTCGCTCTGTTCCATCAGGCGGTCGACGTAGCGAAGGCGGCCGGGCTGCCGTGGCGGGACCAGCCGCTGCCGCTCATTCCTTCAGAGCAACTAGTGAAGCTGGTGGCCAAGAGCCAGCAGCTTGCCGCCCAGCAAAGCGGCGACCAGGGAGACGACTGATGTCGGGGCTGACCATCGGCTGGGAATATCTGACCGGCTATGCGGTGGCGACCGATCCCACAAGCCGCGAACGGGCGGAGTGGCCACCACATCCGGCGCGGGTCTTCATGGCGCTGGCGGCGGCATGGTTTGAGACCGGACAAGACCCTGCCGAGGGTGCTGCGCTGCGTTGGCTCGAAACGCTAGGCGATCCGCAATTGGAGTTGCCGCCAAGCGATCGGGTTTCCGAGCGATCAAACGTCATCGTTTACGTGCCGGTGAACGACAAGGCCGGACCATCCGCCGCGATGCTGCAATGCGCCCCGGCAATGAGTCGAAGCAAGCAGTCGCGCACGTTTCCCCGTGTATACGTTGGCTGCACCCCTTGCTTTATGCGCTGGCCTAACGCGGCAGCCGTGAACCAACACCGCAAAGCGCTCGACCGCTTGTGCGGGAAAGTTACACGGATCGGCCACTCGTCGTCGCTGGTGCGCATGTGGGTCGGCACCGATGGCGAGACCCGTTCCACGGATGTCGCGCGGTTCGTTGTGGACGACATTCACGCCCAGTTTCACGCACGGCGGATTTCAGAGGGTTTTCTGAACACGCTGATCACCAATTTCGGTGAAGGACCACGGCTGCGCAAGGAAGCACTGCAGACCGAGCTCGATACGCTCCAGGCCGCAAGGAAGGCGATCAAAGGCAAAGGCTCAGCGGAACGAAAGGCAGAAATCGACCGGCGGATGGAGCCGCTCGTCGCGGAATCGGACGCCCTGGTGGTTCGCGCACCCGTACGACCCAAGATAGGGTTGTGGTCCGGCTATCGGTGTACCGATGACGTGAGGCCAAAAACCCAATCGGCACACACGCACTTCGATACGGATCTGCTGGTGCTGGCTCAGGTGGCAGGGCCGGCTTTGTCGTTGGTTTCCGCCTTGGCTGTAACGCAGGCGCTGCGCGGAGCGGTCATGAAGCATAGCGGCATTCAACCGGTGCCGCAGTGGATCAGTGGCCATCAACTCAATGGCGAACGCAGTGAATTCCCATCAGGTCACTTGGCATGCATCCCGCTACCATTCGTCGGTCATCCACATGCCGATGGGCACCTTCTTGGCGTTGGATTGGTGTTTCCGCGATCAATAGAACGCGCGGATCGGGGCCGGGTGTTGGGTGAGCTTCTGTTGCAGGCGAGTGGCCAGCCAAAGCCAGTGGAGCTGGCGCTGGGCAAGCTCGGCGTATTGACGTTGCTGAAAAGCGACTGGAGTGAACGGCGCGACTCCCTGCAGGCTGCGAACTGGACGGCGAATCCGACCGGTGCGACAACGTGGGCTTCGGTGACACCGGTCGTACTGGATAGATTCCCGAAAACAGATCGCCTCCAGGATCGGCAGGGATGGACCAATGAAGTGGCCGCTATCGTCGCCGCGGCATGCGTGCGCAGCGGTCTGCCGGAACCTGAGTGGGTCGACATTGATACCACGAGCTGGCATCAAGGCAGCCCGCGTGCGATTGCCAAACGGCGCCGCCTGCGCGGCGGTTCTGCCACTGATCAATGCGCCGATGCGCCGTTGGGCGACGGCTTTCCGTGCTACCCGGCCAAGAGCAGCCGCGTGCCCCGCCTGCAGGTGCATGTCTGGCTGCGTTTTGCCGCGCCGGTCGTCGGCCCTGTGCTGCTGGGCGCTGGACGTTTTCTTGGCTACGGGTTATGCAAACCCTGGAAGGAGAATCGGCGGTGAGCGACCTCACGGTGGACGGCTTTGCAGACTTTTTCCGCGAGTTGCACGGGCATGATCCTTATCCGTGGCAACGGCGCCTGGCGGAACGAGCATCCAGAGAGGGCTGGCCTGGAGCGATCGATCTGCCCACCGGCAGCGGCAAGACGGCTTGCCTCGATATCGCCATCTTCGCACTGGCGTGCCAGGCATCGTTGCCGGTCGGGCAACGCAGCGCTCCGCGACGACTGTTCTTCTGCGTCAACCGCCGCGTAATTGTAGACGAGGCCCATACCCGCGCCCGACGCATCGCTGAGATGATCTGGCAAGCCGAACAGGGCACGCTGGCGGGCAAACCGATGCTGTGCAAGGTCGCCGAAGCACTCCGCATCGTTGCCGGCACGACTGCCGATCACGATATACCACCCATCGACGTGCTCGAACTGCGTGGAGGGATTTTCCGCGACAGCCGTTGGGCACGCTCCATCACCCAGCCGACCGTCGTCTGCACCACGCTCGATCAACTCGGTTCGCGACTGCTGTTTCGCGGATACGGCGTGTCGCCCAACGCCGCACCCATCCAGGCGGCATTGATCGCCTACGACAGCCTCATACTGCTCGACGAAGCGCACATCAGCGAGCCGTTTCGCCAGACCCTCGACTACGTGAAACGCTACCTCGATCCCACGAAGTGGGCGGAGGAGCCCATCGGCGTAGCGCCGGTGCATGTCGTACCCATGACGGCCACCCCGAACGATGAAATGCGCAAGCAGTACGTCATCGAACTCGAAACCGACGACCGCGCAAACACGGGGTTGAAGAATCGCCTATCCGCCAGCAAGCCGGCGAAATTGTGCGAGGCCACCAAGGTCGTGGATGAGGCGGTCAAGGCCGGGCTTGAAATGACCGCTGATGTACCGACCGCTGTTGGCATCATCGTCAACCGTATTGCTACGGCCAGAGAGATTTACGAGAAACTGTGCGCACTGCGGCTGGAGCCGAACGAGAGAAAGCGTAAAATCCCGGCCGACGCAGCGATCGAGTTGGTCATTGGTTCAATGCGCCCGATCGACCGCGATACGCAGGCGACGCGGCTGCGCGAGTTGGTCGGTCCGAATCGCCCCGGCGTTACAACGACGACCAGTTTCGTTGTCGCCACGCAATGTCTTGAAGTCGGGGCCGACTACGACTTCGACGTGCTTGTGACTGAGTGCGCTTCACTTGATGCGTTACGGCAACGCTTCGGTCGGCTGAACCGCGGCGGCCGGAAGGACGCACAGAACAACCCGGTCAGCGCCAAAGCCGTCATTCTCATGGATCGCAAGGCAGCGAAACCGGAAGAAGAGATCGAGAAGACGGAGGCTGCCAAGGAACCATCCAAGCGGCATCTCGATCCGATCTATGGCAACGCGCTTGCCCGGACGTGGAACTGGCTCGGCGCGAACGCAACGGATAGCGTCATCGACTTTGGCATCGACGCTGTCCAACGGCTGCTCGATGAACACGGCGATGGCGGCCAAGCGCCGAATGCACTGCTTGCGCCTTCCGCATCGCTCAACGCTCCGGTCATGCTTCCAGCCTATATCGATTTCTGGTGTCAGACCGCGCCCAGGCCCTTGCCTGACCCGGATGTGGCGTTGTTTATCCACGGCCCACAGGGCGGCGAGCCGGATGTACAGGTCTGCTGGCGAGCCGATCTGGTCGAGGACGAGTGTATGAACCGTGCGCAATGGTGCGATGTCGTCGCACTGCTGCCGCCGACATCCGCCGAATGCATAAGTCTGCCCATCTCACGCTTGCGCCGCTGGCTCGCCAGCAAGGACGACCCATCGCGCGACCATAGTGACGTGCTGGGTGTGGGCGAGGGCGAGGGAGATGACGAAGGCAAGGTGACCAAGGCCGATCAAAAACCGCCATCGACCCGTCCCGGCGTGCTCTGGCGCGGCCTCAAGGACACCCGGCTCATTGACTTACCCGCCGATCTACGCCCAGGCGACACGCTGGTACTCCCTGCATCGGCCAGTAGCTCGCGCGTGCTGGGACATCTTCCGGAGGTGAAGCGGAACGGACTGGAGGTGACCACGACGGAAGCCGACGGTCCTCAGGCTTCGCCCATCAATGACGTGGCAGAGACCGCATTCGCCCTTGCGCGCGATCGGGCCGTGTTGCGGCTCCACCCCGCTATGCACGGACGGTTCCCCTCATGCGATGGCTTCGAGAAACTTTTCGACAGCGCCGCCAAACGCGAAGATCCACCTAAACACGCCGAATGGTCAGTGATGCTGCGTAATGCCGCTAGCGGCATTACGGACTCAGGCAACGATGAATTGCGGCAAACGCTCCGAGACCTATCGAAGAATCCACTTCTGATCGAAGCTTACCCCGATCGGCGTGGCGTCGTGCTGACCTCACGCCACCGTCTTGGACACGCCACCGGCTGGTTTATCCGACCCATGGATGAAGGCGACGACGAAAGCTCCCGCACCCAGCAGGACACGCCCGTCGCGCTGAGCGATCACAGCCGGCACGTCCGCGACGCTGCGGCGCAAGCCATTGCGCATCTGCCGCTTGGTACCTTGGCCGAACCTTCAACATTGGCGGCCTACCTGCACGATTGGGGGAAAGCGGACGAGCGCTTCCAGGCGATGCTTCGTCGCACCGACCGCACCGATGCCTGGCTGCTTGCCGGCGCAACCGCCTCAGTGATTGCCAAGTCCGATGGCTTGCCGACGACGCAGGCTCAGCGCGCCGCAGCCCGCGATCGCGCAGGTCTACCGCCCGGCTTCCGCCACGAAATGCTTTCAGTTCAGCTTGCCGAACTATCCGGCTTGCTCCCGGACGATCCGGACAGACGGGCGCTGATCCTCCACTTGATCGCATCGCACCATGGTTACGCGCGACCGCTCGCCCCGGTGGTCATGGACGACGAACTGCCGTCGGTCGAATTCGATGGCGTCGGGCTGACCCACGACCAGCGCAAGCAACTTGTTCCATCGCACCGACTCGACTCGGGCATCGCCGAACGCTTCTGGCAACTCACCCGTCGCTTCGGCTGGTGGGGCCTGGCATACCTCGAAGCCGCACTTCGCCTCGCCGACCAGCAGGCCAGCGCCGCGGAGGACGCGGTTCTCGACGATCACGCGCGCCGTGTTCTGGTTGGCGTCGCCGACCAGCAGGCCAGCGCCGCGGAGGACGCGGGGAAATACGACAACGAGCATATTGATCAAAACGCTGGGGCAACAGTATGACCAAGCAGGCCACACCAGACGAGCAAGAGGGCACGCTCCTGACTGGGCTCGATGGCACAAATCCTTTGGGCTTTCTCGCAGCGATAGGCCTTTTCCGCGCAATCGATGATGTTGCACATTACCCAGGGCAAGCCAGGCTGCAATGGTCGCCGTGCAACGGCACATGGGTTCCCAGAATAACTGGACTCCGGCTCGACCCTGCCTCGCTGCTCGATTTGCTGGAAGCCACCCTAGTAAAAAAGATTGACCAGCACCCTATCTACGTGCTCGATAAGCTCGGAAGCGATGATCCAATCCAGCGAACCAGCCTGTTTCGACAATCAGCACGCGAACTAGATGTCGACCATCGTATCCGTGCAGATTGGCTTACTGCACTTGCAAGCGACGTCGTTCCGGCGGCAGCGATCAATCAACTGCAAACTACGCGTCGCGATTACTATTTCGGAAATCTCACATCCGTGATCGCCTGCACGACCCGTGAGCATCTTGATCGGGCGATCTTTCACGCATGGGACTATGCGGACCCGCTGGACAACCAGTCTTTGCATTTGGATCCCAGTGAGGATCGACGTCATGCTCACCAGTGGAACAAGCCTGCGGGTGACCCCGACCGCAAGAATTCCGGAGGAATGCTAGGGGCCAACCGCCTGGCTATTGAAGCGCTCGTCTGGTTCAGCTCGCTACCTGAGGGCGACATTCTTCATACCGTTGGCTTTACAGGCCGACGGAGCCGCAACACTCGTTGGACTTGGCCCATTTGGAACATTCCACTCGGTGCTTCGACCATCCGTTCAACCCTGACGTTGGCGGAACTCCAAGCTAAGGATGTATCACCCAATGCAGCCAATCAGCTTCGTTGCCGGGGCGTCGTTGCAGCCTTTCGCACTGCGCGCATTCTGGTAGGGAAGACGCCTAATTTTACTCCCGCGCAGCGCGTCGCATGATCAAGGGTGGGCTCAAGTCCAAGGGCATCGACACCATTGTTCCCCGCGGCACGATCGCCCATGAATGCGATCGATTCGTCGGCGTAACTGGAATATTTCGCGTACGAACCGAATGCCGGCCGGCTCGCGCGAGCCATCGTAACCACGTGGAACGCTAGTCATGTTAGAACGCTTGTCATGCTAAAAATCCTTACCAAGTAATACATCAGGTTGCACCATGGCTACCGTATCCGTCACCAGCAAGGGACAAGTCACCATTCTCAAGCGCGTACGCCAGGCGCCGGGTATCACCAGCGGCAGCAAGATAGAGTTCGACATCGTTGGCGGCCATGCGCAGCTGCGCTTGGTGCGCCGGGGCGCAATCTCCCGTGTCGAGGACGGCCCAGCCATACTCGGCTACAAGGGACCGCGCATCCCGATCGACGAATTGCAGGGTGCTGTGGCTGTCGGGAAGGCGGCCCAGCGTGCGCGCCGTTGATACCAACATCCTGGCGCGCTATTACCTGCAGGACGACGCACGGCAATCGCGGATCGCGCAGGACATCATCGCAGGTGGTGATCTGTTCATTCCCAAGACCGTCGTTCTCGAACTGGAGCGGGTGCTGCGTGCAGTAGCCGCGCAGCCTGCCGCCAAGGTACTCGATTGCCTGGCTCATTTGATCAGCCTTCCCGGTATCGTTGTGGAAGACCGCGAACAGATCGAAGCGGCGATACGCCATGGCGACCATGGCATCGACTTTGCCGACGCATTGCACCATGCCGCCAGCGCCGGATGCACGGAACTGCTGACGTTCGATGGCCGTGGCTATGCGCGTCGCGCCGAGCGCCATCGGCTGTGGCCACCTGTCCGGGTACCTGTCGCATAATCGTGTTCGGCAGTCGCAAGTCCACTTCAGACCGTTTACCTCAACGGAGCTTCGAATGACGCCGTTCGATCCCCTGCTCTCCACCCTGCCGTCCGGTACGTGGATCCCCCTCGATGAACCACCAGAGAAGGAACCTGACCTTGCAAGAAACAGAACACGATCCTTCCGTGAACATGAGCGCGGGCGCGGACGCGAAGCACACCGGCCGGTTCCGACTTGTCGTCGACGACCGCGAATGCCGCGGGCCAATGCCGGCCGCACTCGCCGCCTGCAACGCCTTTGCCGTTGAGGTCAGGCGTTTGTCGGTCGGTGACTATTGCCTCGACGATGCGCTGCTGTTCGAACGCAAGACGCTGCCCGATCTGGCGGCATCGATCAAGGACGGCAGACTGTTCGAGCAGGCGTTGCGGCTGGCGAAGGCGAAGCTTCCCGCGGCGCTGATCCTCGAAGGCAGTGCCAGGGATCTGGCCTCCAGCGGCATGCGCGCCGAAGCCATCCAGGGTGCCTTGGTGACCGTTTCTCTGTTTATCGGCTTGCCGCTGTTGCGCACACGCAACGCCGAAGAAACCGCCCGCACGCTGCAGTACGCCGCGCGGCAGCGGCGCGCCGTTGGTTGCGGCGCCTTGCCTCGCCATGGCTGCCGTCCCAAGGGCAAGGCGGCCTTGCAATCGTACGTGTTGCAAGGGCTTCCGGGTATCGGGCCACGTCGAGCGGCGCGCCTGATTCAGCGCTTCGGCAGCATTCAAGCAGTCATTGCAGCAGACGCGGATGCGCTGGCCGATGTGGACGACATTGGAGCGCTCACCGCACGCAAGCTGCGCTGGTGTGTGGAAGAACCGCGCGGGTTCTATGCATGACCGGTGTCGCTGTGATCGATCCGTTCAGCACATGCTGTAGGGCGGGCACTGCCCGCCATTGGCTTGGCCCATGGATCGATTATTCATGCTGGCGAAATGCTGGCCTGAGCTCTCTAAAACACTCAACCTTGCACCTGCCATGGCGTCGCCAGGACAATGGGCGCCATGAAACCCGGACGCAACGATCCCTGCCCCTGCGGCAGTGGCAGAAAGTACAAGCAGTGCTGCCTCGCCGCGGCCGAAACGCGAGCGCATTCCCCGGCGCAGATGACGTGGCGGCGCATTCGCCGCGAACTGGAGGGGTTTCCGCTGCGGATGCTGCGCTTTGTAGGCGAACACTATGGTCCCAGCGCGATTGACGAAGCGTGGCATGAGTTCAACCTGTGGCCCGACGAGGAGCAGGCATTCGATCCCGGCACGCCACACATGTCCGTATTCATGCCCTGGATGTTCCATCGCTGGAACCCCAATCCGGACGAAACCGAGGTCGCGGACACGGCATTGCCCCCCATCGCACCCACGCGGGCCTATATCGAGCGCGAGAGCCGCAAGCTGTCGCCGCTGGTGCGTGAGTACCTGGAATCGTGTCTGGCGCATCCGTTCAGCTTTTTTGAAGTGATGCGCTGCCAGCCGGGACAGGGCTTCACCTTGTGCGACCTGCTGACCGGTCAATCGCATGAGGTGCTGGAGCACTCCGCCTCACGGAGAATCCGGGTGCACGACGTGCTTTTTGGGCAACTGGCGACAGTGCAAGGCATCACCCTGCTCGAAGCCACCAGCCCGGTCGCGATGCCGCCGGACGACAAGCTGGCGATCATCGAGCTGCGCAAGCGTGTGCAAAAACCCGTCGGCCGGACCGGAACCGATATGGAGATCGCGAGCAGCCTGGAGATGTGGGATATCGAGATGCGCGAGCTGTACCTGGATTTATCCGAACAGCTGCTGTACCCCTCGCTTCCGCACCTGCAGAACACCGATGGCGAGGATACGGAATTCCACAAGCTGGTCTTCCACATCGACTCGGCCCAGCAGGCGTTCGACCTGCTCGGGCAGGCGGATGCCCAAGCGCTCGGGATGCATCCGCTGCACGATACCGTCGAGCACACTGCCGACGGCGAGCTGCAGCGCGCGCAGATCGACTGGCTGAAGACGGACGAGCCGGCCGTAGACGATTCGCACACGGTGCTTGGTACCCTTCGAATCGGGGACGGCAAGCTGACCGCCGAGGTCAATTCCCGGGAGCGCGCCGATGCGCTCACGAACATCATCGGCGAAACGCTGGGAACACACGCAAGGTTCCGCCTGGACGAGGTACAAACGCCCGAGCAGGCGCTGGCGGCTCATGACCTGGCTGCTTCCCCCGACGACATCCTGCAAGACGACCCGGATGTACAGGCGCTGTTGTCCGACTACTTGCAACGACACTACCGTACGTGGATCGACACCGCCTTGCCTGCGCTGCAAGGGCGCACGCCGCGTGAGGCCGTACGCGACACCGACGGCCGCGATCAGGTCGAGGCGCTGGTGCAACAAATAGAACGCCACGGGGAGCAACAGCATCCGCCGATGGATGCATCCATCGTGCGCATGCTGCGCCGACAGTTGGGCCTGGAAGACACCGACTCCAGAGTCAAGTGAGACCGGCATCCCCAACCTGCGAGCATACTGCCGAGAACCTCGAAAACGCCCAATTTCCGTCTATACCTGATACGGAAGCCACACCTCGATCTTGCCACCTGGCTGGAAATCCCGCGTGTTGCGCGTAACCAACGTCAACTCATGCCGCACAGCCACCGCCGCCTGCAGCGCATCAGGCAACTTCCAGTGCCCGCTGCGGCGCAGGGATGCGGCGAGATCGGCAATCTCGCTGGTGATCGGCAGGTGAGGAAACACGTCGAGCAGTTCGCGTGCCAGCGGTTCGGTGCGGACGGTGAAGCCGGCAAGCACTTCGGCGTGGGTAATGACGGAGATGGCGCACTCGCTGCCGTGCTCGCTCAGAAAAGTGGTGGCGGCTTCGACACCGTTGAAGTGATCGATGAGGATGACCGAATCGAGCAGGTACGTCACCCGCGATCGTTCCACTCATCGCGCAGGCGATGCTGATAATGCAATCCGTCGCCGTGTTGCCAGATCCCGGCGGTGCGGCGCAGCGCGGCTTGCAGATCGGTCAGCCCGTGACTTTCATGCCGGATGCGGTAGCCGCGCACGGCCTGGCGCACCAGTTCGGTCATCGGCAGTTTGCGGGCCTCGGCCTCGCGATCCAGCCACGCCTTGTCGTCCGGGTCCAGATTGATGAGTGTACGTACCATGCGATGACGATATCACATTTCATATTTCGCGATATCGGCTTGCCGCATCCAAGGATACAAGAGTAAAAGTTTGATCGTGAAGGATTATCGGCAGACGCACAGGGGCGACTTTCGATGGAACCGAAACAGGGAGATCTGCAGCTGCCGTTTCCGGAGCTGGGCGGCGATCAGCCGCTGATTCCGGTGCGCATGCTCAACGAGCACGTGTATTGCCCGCGGCTGGCCTACCTCGAGTGGGTGCAGAGCGAGTGGGCCGACTCGGCCGATACGGTGGACGGTCGGCACCGGCATCAGCGCGTGGACAAACCATCCGGCGATCTGCCCCATGCCGACAAGGCGCGCGAGGACAACATCGAGATCCACGCCCGCTCGGTCACGCTGTCGTCCAACAGCATCGGACTGATCGCCAAGCTCGACCTGATCGAGGGCGAAGGCGACATCGTCACGCCGGTGGATTACAAGCGCGGCAAACGTCCGCACACCGCGCGCGGCGTGTACGATCCGGAGCGGGTGCAGCTGTGCGCGCAGGGCCTGCTGCTGCGCGAGCATGGCTACGTTTGCGACGAAGGCGCGATCTATTACGTGGCGGGCAAGGAGCGCGTTGCCGTGCCGTTCGACGACGAGCTGCTGGCGCTCACCCGCAACGCGATCGCCGAACTGCGCGCGATGGCCGCCGGTGGCCGCATTCCCGACCCGCTGGTGGACAGCCCCAAATGCCCTCGCTGCTCGCTGGTGACGATCTGCCTGCCCGACGAAGTGCAGTTTCTGCATCGCGCGGAGCTGGCGCCGCGTCCGCTGGCAGTGCCGCACCATGAGACGATGCCGTTGTACGTGCAGCAGTACAACGCCAAGCTGGCGAAGAAGGGCGACGTGCTGGAGGTCAGCAAGGACGACCAGCTGCTGGCCAAGGCGCGCATCGGCGAAGTCTCGCAGGTGGTGCTGATGGGCAATGTCTACGTCACCTCGCCGTGCCTGGCCGAGCTGATGCAGCGCGACATCCCGGTCACCTGGCACAGCTACGGCGGCTGGTTCTACGGCCACACCGTCGGCAACGGTCACAAGAACGTGGAACTGCGTAGCGCGCAGTATCGCACCAGCTTCAGCGATGCCGCGTGCCTGCGGGTGGCGCGCGGCCTGGTTGCCGCGAAGATCGCCAACTGCCGCACCCAGCTGCGCCGCAACTGGAAGCTGGAGGACAAGCCCGAACGCCTGCTCGCCGATCTGAAGCGTATCCAGAAGCAGTGTGAAAGCGCCGACAGTCTGCCAACCCTGCTCGGCATCGAGGGTAACGCCGCAGCGCTGTACTTCGGGCATTTCCGCAACACGCTCAAGCCAGCCGCGGCCGAAGACGAAGCCTTGCTGTCGTTCGACTTCACCCTGCGCAACCGCCGGCCGCCCACCGATCCGATCAACGCCATGCTGTCGTTCGCCTATACGCTGCTGGCGCGCACGTTGACGGTCACGCTGCAATCGGTGGGCTTCGATCCGTTTCGCGGCTTCTACCATCAACCGCGCTACGGCCGCCCTGCCCTGGCGCTGGACCTGATGGAACCGTTCCGCCCGCTGCTCGCCGATTCGGTGGTGATCCAGGTGATCAACAACGGCGAGGTGCACCCCAGCGATTTCGTCAGTGCGGCCGGCAGCGTCAACCTCACCCCGGACGGGCGCAAGCGCTTCATCGCCGCGTTCGAACGCCGGCTCGGCCACGAAATCACGCATCCGTTGTTCGGCTACCGCCTCAGCTATCGCCGCCTGCTCGAACTGCAGGCGCGCCTGCTCGGCCGCTTCCTGCTGGGCGAGCTGGACGACTACCCCAACTTCACCACCCGGTAAATCATCGCGCCGGAAATCATCGCAACCTGTGAGACGAGCATGGACGAACATCTGTATTTGGTAACCTACGACATCCGCGACGACAAGCGCTGGCGACGTGTGTTCAAGACCATGAAGGGGTTTGGCGAATGGCTGCAACTATCCGTCTTCCAGTGCCGCATGAGCCGCCGACGACATGCCGAGATGCTGCAACTGCTCGACGGCATCATCCTGCGCCGCACCGATGCGCTGCTGATCATCGATCTGGGCCCCGCCGACAAGGTCAAACCCCGTGTCGTCAGCCTCGGCGACAAATTCGAACCGGTCGCGCGCGAGCCGATCATCGTGTGACCGCCACCCGCCAGCGATTTTCTCGCCTCCGCCACGCGAGCGCTCCGGTGATGCCGCGAAACCCGGCCACCGCTCGCACCACACCGTTCTTTGACAATCAGATAGTTGCCCGACTTTGTTGCCGCACAACACCGTGTTCGGTAGGCTACCTCCAACCCGCACGCGACACCCCTCGCGCAAAACCACAAAACAGCCTTTCCATACCGCAACTTGCGCAAGGGCTGTAATCCGCAGCGAATCGCTGCGGCCTCATTGAAGCCTGGCCGTCGGGATCGTGTTCGGGTTGGTGGTGATGGTAATCCGCAGCGAATCGCTGCGGCCTCATTGAAGCAGTGATGTAGTCACCCCACGAAGCCCCGCGATCATCGTAATCCGCAGCGAATCGCTGCGGCCTCATTGAAGCAACTGGAGTGCAATGACCCAGCAGCTGTGCTAGCAGCGTAATCCGCAGCGAATCGCTGCGGCCTCATTGAAGCACCGATTCGCGGCGGAACCGCGAAACAACCACGACTGGTAATCCGCAGCGAATCGCTGCGGCCTCATTGAAGCGACTTGCGCCCGGGTGGCGTTCGTTGGAACATGCGGTGTAATCCGCAGCGAATCGCTGCGGCCTCATTGAAGCCTGCGGGCGCGTGGGGCGTTTCCGGCTCGTCGGGCTGGGTAATCCGCAGCGAATCGCTGCGGCCTCATTGAAGCGCCGCCACCGGCCGCCATCTGCCGGATCGGGTTGGCGGTAATCCGCAGCGAATCGCTGCGGCCTCATTGAAGCCTTGTGCCATCATTTTTGATACGCCCTTGCTTCCGTCGTAATCCGCAGCGAATCGCTGCGGCCTCATTGAAGCGCCTATTTGTCGCAAGCCGACAGAGACGCCTTGGAGGTAATCCGCAGCGAATCGCTGCGGCCTCATTGAAGCTAACTGACCGTTGTGCCGCCCATGTTGACCGAGAAGGGTAATCCGCAGCGAATCGCTGCGGCCTCATTGAAGCCACAACGGTCAATGCGTGAAACAAGCGTCCAAAGGCGGTAATCCGCAGCGAATCGCTGCGGCCTCATTGAAGCTCCTCGACCGCCTCTAGCCGTCGCTCTGTCGAGACGTAATCCGCAGCGAATCGCTG